>RFWA01000100.1 GCA_009922295.1 Betaproteobacteria bacterium | reverse complement strand
AACTCGCCTTCGAGCTCCTGGATGATCTTGCCGTTGCCGCGCACTGGGCCGTCCAGCCGCTGCAGGTTGCAGTTCACAACAAAAATAAGGTTGTCGAGATTTTCCCGGGCGGCCAGGCCGATGGCGCCCAATGACTCCACCTCATCCATCTCGCCATCGCCGCAAAACACCCAGACCTTGCGGTTCTCGGTGTTGGCGATGCCGCGGGCGTGGAGGTACTTCAAGAAACGAGCCTGGTAGATCGCCATCAGCGGCCCAAGACCCATGGACACGGTGGGGAACTGCCAGAACTCAGGCATCAGCTTGGGGTGCGGGTAGCTGGACAGGCCCTTACCGCCGACCTCTTGGCGGAAATTGAGCAACTGTTCCTCGCTCAGGCGGCCCTCCAGATAGGCACGGGCGTACACGCCGGGCGACACGTGCCCTTGTATGTAGAGGCAGTCGCCACCGTGTTCTTTACCAGGCACGGCGCTTTCAGCGTGCCAAAAGTGGTTGAAGCCGGCACCAAACATGTGGGCCAGCGAGGCAAAGGAGCCAATGTGGCCACCCAGGTCGCCACCATCGACTGGGTGATGCCGGTTGGCTTTGACCACCATGGCCATGGCGTTCCACCGCATGTAGGCGCGTAAGCGCTCCTCAATTTCGATGTTGCCAGGGCAACGCTCTTCCTGGTCGGTTTCTATGGTGTTGACATAGCCGGTATTGGCTGAGAACGGCATGTCGATGCTGTTTTGCCGTGCATGCTCCAGCAGTTGCTCCAGCAGAAAGTGCGCCCGCTCTGGGCCCTCGCTCTCGATCACAGCGGACAGAGCGTCCATCCATTCACGGGTTTCCTGGCGGTCGGCATCGTTGGCCGGAACGCTGAAGGGATGATCGGGTGCTGCAGACATGTCTATCTCCTGTGGCTTGTTGCCAACTTTAATACGGTGCCGAAATTTTCCCACAAAATCTATATTTTTTCAAATAATGCTATAAGAATTCATATTATGAAATTAGTTGGCAAGATTCAACCGGGCATCAGAGAGAACACTGAACGTGGTCTGGGCCACTCACCTACACTCGCTCCATGCCACTACCGCAGCAGAAACGAGTGACCGGCCCGGTCAAGAATAAGCCGCTGGCCAAATTTCGTGCATGGTGGTGGCACCTGACGCCGCAGCGGCAAGACCGCTTTGCCGTGCTGGCGCCCTTGGCCGCCGTGCTGCTGTTTTTGGCCGCCATCGTCGTGGCCTTTGCCTACCTGCGGCTGGAAGAAATCGACCGCGAACAAGAAGCCGTTCGGCGTGATGTTGAATACACACAGCAGCGCCTGCGCCTGCGCTTGCTGGAGCGGCAGGAGCAATTGATGCAGTTGGGCAGGGAGATGTCCAACAGGGAGCTCGACAAGGAAGATTTCCAGACACGCGCCGAAGCCATGATCGGACAGCACCCTGAACTGCAGGGTCTCAGTTGGATTGACGAGCGTCGACGTGTCAAATCCAGTGTGGGTACCGCCAGCATGTCGGCCGTCCAACTGCGCACGGTTGGCAGCACGATCAAAAACGGCGAGAACGACAGCTCCTACAGCTCAGCACGCGACCTTCAGCAGCCCATCTACACACAGCGCAGCGAATCGCCGGAAAGTCCAGCCCTTTTGCAATTGCATGTGCCACTGAGCGACCGAGCCCGCTTTTTAGGCGTCTTGTTGGCCGAATACTCGGTTGATGGGCTGTTTCGCTATGGTGTACCGTCAGAGGTGTCAGCACGCTATGCGATTTCATTTCACGACGCCAAGGGAACACTGCTCGCCGGCACCAAAATCCCTCCCCGCGGCCCCGCCACAGGTTTGCTGCCCTGGATCAGCCAGGCCAATGCCTATGAGGTGCCGGTGTCCCCGGTGGGCAATGGTCTGCTGATTCGAGGTCAGGCTTACCGCACCTCGCTCGGCGTTATCGGTAGCGGTCTGTTCTGGTTGGTGACAGCACTGAGCGCCATGACGGCCTGGATGCTGATTGCCAATTGGCGCCATACCCGCCGACGGTTACAGGCACAGCAGGCCCTGGTGTCCGAGACCAGCTTCCGCCGCGCCATGGAAAACTCGATGCTTACGGGGATGCGCGCGCTTGACCTGCAAGGCCGCATCACCTATGTCAACGCCGCTTTTTGCCAGATGACCGGCTGGAGCGAGTCTGACCTGGTCGGGCGGACCGCACCGTTTCCCTATTGGCCGGACAACGACACTGCCAACCTGACGGCCAGGCTCGAAGAGGAACTGTCCGGCAAGACCACCCCTGGCGGTATCCAGATGCGGGTCAAGCGGCGCGACAGCACGCTGTTTGACGCTCGGCTGTACGTGTCGCCGCTGATTGATGCCAAAGGCACTCAGACCGGCTGGATGACCTCCATGACCGACATCACTGAACCCAACCGTATCCGGGAGCAGTTGTCAGCTTCGCACGAGCGCTTCACCACGGTGCTTGAAGCATTGGATGCGTCCATTTCAGTTGCCCCGCTAGGCAGTGATGAACTGCTGTTTGCCAATAAGCTGTACCGCCTCTGGTTCGGCACGCCGGCTGGCGGCCACCTGCGCCTGGTGGCTCAAGCGGGCGTAGCACCCGGTCCGCCCAATGACGAAGTACAGGACGATGTGGACGCCTTTGCCGGCCTCCCCACCAACCTGCTACCCGACTCCGACGCGGAAAGCGCAGAGGTTTACATCGAGACGCTCGGCAAATGGCTGGAGGTTCGCACCCGCTACCTGAGCTGGGTCGACGGCCGGCTGGCTCAGATGGTGATTGCGACAGACATAACGGCACGTCGGATGGCCGAAGAGCAGGCAGCAGCCCAGACCGAACGAGCGCAAAACGCCAGCCGCCTCATCACCATGGGCGAGATGGCCTCCAGCGTGGCGCATGAACTCAATCAACCGCTGACCGCCATCAACAACTACTGCAACGGCATGCTCTCGCGCATCAGAGCCCGGCAAATCACCGAGCAAGACCTGCTTGGGGCGCTGGAAAAAACCGCCAAGCAGGCCCAGCGCGCCGGCCAGATCATCCAGCGCATCCGCTCTTTTGTGAAGCGCAGCGAACCCAACCGTACCCTGTCTGAGGTTGCGGTCATGGTGGATGAGGCGCTGGAGCTGGCTGAGATCGAGCTGCGTCGGCGCAACGTCCGGCTAACCCACTATGTCGCGCCGCACCTGCCTCAGCTGATGGTGGACCCGATCCTGATCGAGCAGGTGCTGCTGAACCTGCTGAAGAACGCGGCCGAATCAGTCGATGCGGCGCAACGACCATCGGCTCAGCGCAACGTGAAGCTGCGCGTGACGCAGCAACGCGTCAATGATCGGGATGTGATTGATTTCAGCGTCACAGACAGTGGCCGTGGCCTCACGGCTGAAGTCTCAGCCCGGCTGTACGAAGCGTTTTACTCCACGAAGGCTGATGGCATGGGCATTGGCCTGAGCCTGTGCCGCTCCATCGTGGAGTCGCACCTGGGCCGAATGAAAGCTGAGAACCTCTACAATGGCGCCGACGCCAGTGGCTGCATTTTTTCATTCTGGCTTCCGTGCATTCAGGCCGAGACCCCATCAGGCACCGAACCCCAACTGACCGCGAAAGACGCGCACTGACACCATGAGCTTGATCCCCAAAAAAGGCACTGTTTACGTGGTCGACGACGACGAGGCGGTGCGTGACTCCCTTCAGTGGCTCCTTGAAGGCAAGGACTACCGGGTACGTTGCTTCGAATCAGCTGAATCTTTCCTCAGCCGTTACGACGCGCGTGAAGTCGCCTGCCTGATCGCAGACATCCGCATGGGCGGGATGACTGGCCTGGAGTTGCAAAGCCGGCTGATCGAAGTCGGCTCGCCCCTACCCATCGTCTTCATCACCGGTCACGGCGATGTACCCATGGCGGTGGATTCGATGAAAAAAGGCGCGATGGATTTCATCCAGAAGCCGTTCAAGGAAGACCAGCTCGTCACCCTGGTAGAGCGAATGCTGGACCAAGCCAAAGACTCTTTTGCTGAATTTCAAAGCGCCGCAAGCCGTGATGCCCTGATGGCCAGGCTGACGCTTCGCGAGGCCCAGGTGCTGGAGCGCATTGTCGCTGGTCGCTTGAACAAGCAGATTGCGGATGACCTGGGCATTAGTATCAAAACGGTGGAGGCGCATCGCGCCAACATCATGGAAAAACTCAACGCCAACACCGTGGCTGACCTGCTCAAGATCGCGCTCGGTCAAAACAGCGGCAAGGCCTGAGCCATGCCATCAAACGCTCAATTGATCGATGGCGTGGCCCTGTCCCGCCAATTGCGCACCGAAGTCGCCACCCGAGCCACAGCCCTCAAAGCGCGGGGCATCACACCGGGCCTGGCCGTAGTGCTGGTCGGCGAGAATGCGGCCTCTCAGGTCTACGTGCGCAACAAGGTCAAGGCCTGTCAAGAAAGCGGCCTGCACTCGGTGCTGGAGCAATACCCGGTTAGCACGCCTGAAGACACTTTGCTTGCACGCATTGACGCGCTCAACCGCGATCCTGCCATTCACGGCATCCTGGTGCAGTTGCCGTTGCCGGCCCACATTGACGCGCAAAAGGTGATCGAGGCCATCTCGCCAGCCAAAGACGTTGACGGTTTCCATGTCAGCAGCGCCGGCGCATTGATGGTCGGGCAAGCTGGTTTCTGGCCTTGCACACCCTACGGCTGCATGAAGATGCTGGAGAGCATCGGCTACGAGCTCAAAGGCAAACACGCGGTGGTGATCGGGCGCAGCAATATCGTCGGCAAACCGATGGCGCTGATGCTGCTGCAAAAAAACGCCACAGTGACCATCTGTCACAGCGCCACAGTTGACCTTAAGGCCATGACGCTGCAGGCGGATGTGATCGTGGCTGCGGTGGGCAAACTCAATGTACTGACAGCGGACATGGTCAAGCCAGGCGCGGTCGTGATCGACGTTGGCATGAACCGCAATGCACAGGGCAAACTGTGCGGCGATGTCGATTTTGACGGCGTCAGGCAGGTTGCCAGTCACATCACGCCGGTGCCCGGTGGCGTGGGTCCCATGACCATCACCATGCTGCTGGTCAACACCCTGGAAGCCGCCGAAAAGGTGGCCCTTGCCGCTTGAGAACTCAGGTCCATGAACCCATTACTTCAGTTCAACGCTTTCCCACTGTTCGACCAGATTCGTCCCGAGCATGTCGCACCGGCCATGGACGAGCTGTTGGCCGCTGCCGATGCCGCCCTGAACACCGTGACCCAGGCTGACTTTGTGCCCCGGTGGGAAGCCATTGCTGGCGTGCTCGACGTGGCCACCGAGCGTCTCGGGCGCGGTTGGGGTGCCATCAGCCACCTCAACGCTGTAGCCGACACCCCTGAGCTGCGCGCTGCCTACAACGCCGCCCTGCCCCGAATCACCGAATTTTTCACCCGACTGGGTGCCGACGAACGGCTCTATGCCAAGTACAAGGCCCTCGACCCAGCCAGCCTGAACCCTGAACAGCGCCAGGCGCACCACAATGCCATGCGCAACTTTGTGCTGGGTGGTGCCGAGCTGCAGGGCACGGCGCGCGAGCGCTTTGCCGCCATCCAGGAACGTCAGGCCGCGTTGAGCCAGCAGTTCAGCGAGAACGCTCTCGACGCCACGGATGCTTTTGCCTATTTCGCTAACCTGGCCGAACTGGACGGCGTGCCGGACGATGTGATCCAAGCTGCCCAAGCCGCCGCCCAGGCAGACAGCAAGGAGGGCTACAAGCTGACCCTGAAGATGCCTTGTTACTTGCCGGTAATGCAATTTGCCCGTAGCAGTGCCCTGCGTGAGCGGCTTTACCGCGCCTATGTCACCCGGGCATCAGATCAGGCTGACGAGGCCATGCGTAAATTTGACAACACCGCCCTGATAGGCGAGATATTGACGCTGCGGCGGGAAGAAGCTCAGCTGCTTGGCTATGCCAATTTTGGTCAACTGTCGGTCGCCCCCAAAATGGCCGATTCACCCGAACAGGTGATCACCTTCCTGCGCGACCTGGCCCAAAGGGCGCGGCCCTTTGCCCAGCGTGACCTGGCCGACTTGCGCCAATTCGCCGCCACCGATCTGGGCTTGAACGACCCTCAGTCCTGGGACTGGCCCTATGTGAGCGAGAAGCTCAAGGAAGCCCGCTACGCTTTTAGCGAGCAGGAAGTCAAACCCTACTTCACGGCACCCAAGGTGCTGGCCGGCTTGTTCAAGATCATTGAAACCCTGGCACCCCGGGGTTGGCTTTTACCGGATTGAGCGGGCCGGGCAACTGGTGGGGCACTTTTACCTGGACCCCGCTGCGCGTTCAGGGAAACGAGGCGGCGCCTGGATGGACGATGTGCGATCCCGCTGGCTGCGCCCGGACAGCGGCCAGTTGCAGACCCCGGTCGCGCAACTGGTCTGCAACTTTGCCGAAAGTGTTGGCGGCAAGCCCGCGCTCCTCACGCACGACGATGTCACCACGCTGTTTCATGAATTCGGGCATGGTCTGCACCATCTGCTGACCCAGGTGAACGAACGCGACGTATCAGGCATCAGCGGCGTCGAGTGGGACGCGGTGGAACTGCCCAGCCAGTTTATGGAGAATTTCTGCTGGGAATGGGACGTGCTGCGCCATATGACAGCGCATGTCGACACCGGCGAACCATTGCCGCGCGCCCTGTTTGACAAGATGCTGGCCGCCAAGAATTTCCAAAGTGGCATGCAAACGCTGCGCCAGATTGAGTTCTCATTGTTCGACATGCTGCTGCATTCTGAGCATGACCCTTCGCAGGACTTTCAGCCTCTGCTGCAACAGGTGCGCGACGAGGTGGCGGTGCTACAGCCGCCGGCCTGGAGCCGCACCGCCAATACCTTCAGCCACATTTTTGCAGGCGGTTATGCGGCAGGCTACTACAGTTACAAGTGGGCCGAGGTGCTGAGCGCCGATGCTTATGCAGCTTTCGAAGAAACAGCCGGTGCCGATGGCCTTCCCAACCGGGACACCGGCAAGCGTTACCTACAGACCATACTGGAGATGGGCGGTAGCCGGCCTGCCATGGCTTCCTTCAAGGCCTTCCGTGGCCGTGAGCCGCAGCTCGATGCTCTGTTGCGACATCAGGGCATGGCGACACCGGGCTGACAGCCGCTGGCGTGATGCTCACTACGACGGCTCCCAAGTGCTTAGCCCCTTGGGTGGCTGGCGTCGCTGCCACACTACTCGCCGGCGCACTGGCCGCACAACCGGTTTACCGCATCATTGGCGCTGATGGGCGGGTCACCTACGCTGATAAGCCGCCCGCGTTAGCGAGCCAGAACAAAATCAGCGATGCTGGCCGTGCGGCTGAAGGCGATGCAGCCGTGCCGCTACCTTTGAGCCTGCGAACGGTGGCGCGCCAGTACCCTGTCGCCCTCTACACCACGGCAAACTGCAAACCCTGCACCATGGGTCGGGCTCTGCTGGTTCACCGCGGCATCCCATTTACTGAGAAAACCATCATCAGCTCGGAAGATGCCGAGGCTTTGCAAAGTCTGAGTGGTGAAAATGCCCTTCCCCTGCTGACCATTGGCGCCCAGCAAATCAAGGGCTGGACAGAGACACAATGGCAGTTGTTTCTGGACGCTGCAGGCTACCCCAAGTCGTCGCAGCTGCCACGCACCTATCAACTGACAATTGCCACACCCCTGGTAGCACTGGTACCGGCCGCGGTGGCCCCAGTCGGGCAAGTTACAGCGGCCAATCCGGACGCTCCGCCGGTACCAGCAGGCGCATCTTCGTCGGCGCCAACCCGCCGGTCAGCTACGGCGCCCGGTGCGCCAACTGGCGCCAACAACCCAAACCCGGCCGGAATCAGGTTCTGAGGCTGGCATCCACGAAGGTCAAGGTGCGCACGCCACCGGCCGTACCCAGCAGGCAGACCTGAGCCTTTTGGTAGGCAAACACGCCCACCGTTACCACCCCCGGCCATTGGCTGACCAGCGTCTCAAACGCCAGTGGATCCACGATGTCCAGACCGGTCACATCCAGGATGATCTGCCCGTTGTCGGTCAGCAAGGGCCGGCCACCCGCCATTCGCACCCTCGCCTGACCTCCAAGCGCTTCAAATTGCCGCCCGATCCGGCGTGCGGCCATAGGGATCACCTCCACCGGCAGCGGATA
>RFWA01000099.1 GCA_009922295.1 Betaproteobacteria bacterium | reverse complement strand
CGTGGCAGTCAGGGTCTTGCCTTCGCCGGTACCCATTTCTGAAATCTTGCCATTGTGCAGAGACATGCCGCCCAGCAGCTGCACGTCAAAGTGGCGCATTTTCATGACCCGCTTGGAGCCTTCGCGCACCACCGCAAAGGCTTCGGGCAACAGGGCGTCCAGCGTCTCACCCGCCGAAATACGCTCCTTAAACTGCTGGGTCTTGCCACGCAAGGCCTCGTCAGACAGGGTCTCCAGCTCAGCCTCCATCGCGTTGATGCGATTCACACCGCTGCGGTATTGTTTGAGCAGGCGGTCATTGCGACTGCCGAATAGTTTGGTGAGTAGGTTGATGGCCATGAATGCAAGCCCACCCCCAAGGTCCCTCAGAACCCACAGGGCAGCGCAGTCCTTTTTCTAATCAGAGGAAAGTGGGGGCGCCTTGGCGCAATGCAATCGGGAACACCGAGCGCATGGCGCCGCAAGCACCCATTGCCCGATTTTACCTTTGCACGGGCAGACGACCCGACCGATTAGCGGGTACGGCATGATTGGAGGCGACCGAGCGGTTGGACGACGGTGCCGAGCCGGCCTTGCCGGCTGCCAAGAACTTCATCGGATCCTGCGGAATGCCCTGCACCAGCACTTCAAAATGCAAATGCGGCCCGGTAGAGCGTCCGGTGCTGCCCACTTCGGCAATTTTTTGACCCACTCTGATCAAGTCTCCTCGATTGACGAAAACTCTGGAGGCATGCGCATAGCGGGTGATGAGGTCATTGCCGTGATCGATCTCAATCATGTTGCCGTACGGCGCGTTGAACTCCTGGACCACCACCACCCCGCCCGCAGCAGCAAAGATCGGGGTACCCGGCTCGGCAGGGTAATCCAGGCCAGTGTGCAGGGCCGACGTACCGGTGATCGGATCAATGCGCCAGCCAAAGAGCGAACCCAAATTCCCTGAAACTACAGGCTGACGGGTCGGCACCATCATGGCGCGGACTTTTTGGTCAACCAGGCGCGACTCCATCACCGTCATCCAATCAGTGCGCTGCCCCGTCAGCCGGTCGAGATCGGCCAGCGTGACCTCAAGTTCCTGGACCGACAAGGGCCGCCCCGAGACCAGTGCACCACCCTGGCCAGGTTTGGCCTTGATGTCATTGGGGCTCATGCCCGCCAGCCCCGAGACACGCTCGCCCAGCGACTCCAGCTGTCGAAGCTTGGCCTGAAGTTCGCCCACCCTGCGCGCCAGCACGTCAAGGTTTTCGCGCATGAACCGGTCTCGCTGGTCAAACTCGTCCTTGACCATCAGCCGCACCAAGGTTCCGACCACCGGCCAGCCCTCACGAGCTCCTTTTAAAAAAACCCAGTGGTAAAGGCCAGCCGCGACCAGCATCAAGACGAAAGAGGCAAGCACCATCGCGCCTAACAGTTTGGTCCCGCTTAAGTGAAGCGCCCGGCTTTTTGCCAGCCAGGCATCCGTGATAATCAATTGCATCTGGTTAGCCCTTTCCCGTTTGCTCATGAACCGCCGCCAACATGCCATCACCGTGCTGCAAGCCAGCCAGGACTCGCCCACGCTGGCCCGGCTGGCAGAGCTGAGCCGGGACTCGGTGGCCCGGCTCAACGCCCTGGATGGCCTGATCCCCACAGCCCTGCGTCCGGCCATACAAGCCGGCCCTATCGACGGCGACGTGTGGTGCCTTCTTTTGGACAACAACGCAGTTGCGGCCAAGGTACGACAACTTTTGCCTGCGCTGCTGGCGCACTTACGCGTCAAGGGGTGGGAGATTAACTCAATTCGGCTGAAGGTCCAAATCAGGCAGGCTAGGTGACCGGCTAATGCCGAGAGCCCATGCTGGGCGCACAAAGAAGAAAGGACTTACACCCTTTCGAGCGTAAGTCCTTGATTCATTTGGTGCGGCTGGCAGGAATTGAACCCACGACCCCTTGGTTCGTAGCCAATAGCCATAATCCTTGCCCTCACTGCAAGAGTTAAGTAAAAAACTACTTTTTTGTTTAATTTCAATAAGTTACGTTGGTCACTTGACTTTTGGGTGTCTACAACCATCTACTATCATCCACAAGAAACTACGGTTTTGTAGGCACGGTGTAGGCACCAGATGAGGATCCCAGCACTTAGGGGAAGTACATGCAGATCACAGACAGGGGAATCAACGCGAACGCCACAGAGTCAGATCAATGGCTTGTTGAGTCACTGGGACGGGGTTACGGAGCCTTCATTGGGCGTATCACACCAAGCGGCAAACGGGCTTTTTACTACAGGTACACCGGCCCTGACAGGACACAGGTAAGGCTACTGTTGGCACCGACGCTACATTGACCCAGTCTGCCGATTTCATGTGACCCAGCGGGGTGACTGTGAACCTGTTGGTGGGTTAGGGATAGCAGCTGCCAAGGGTGGGCCACTCAAAAGACGGCGCTTGGGTCAAATCTGCGTCGGCACGAACAAGGAGGAAAGCTGGGCATGCTAAGCCGACGCACTGATTCTTGCAGTGGTTGTGACCCTTAGTCTCGCCAAGTTTCAGCCGGCGCCAGAAGTCGCGAGAAACATTGGGAGTTGTCTGATCACGCATACTGCCCCAGCATCTGCCTGAGCTCCTGCGCCACCTGAGCCCGTAATTCAGGTGGCCCCAGCACCTCCACATGCCGTCCCTGGCGCAGGATGTCCATGGACAACTCCCGCAGATCGGTAAACGGTAGTTCCATGACGAGGCGCCCGTCGTCTTCCGGAGTCAAGCGCTGAAGCGGGTGCCAAAGCTCCCTGGACACCCAGCGAGCCCGCTCCTCGGTAAAGCGCAGCTTGGCCCACTGCACCTCGCTCCCAGAAAAAATGCCGTAGCCCTGCCCCACAAAGCCGTCCAGTGCTTTCTTGGGCATTGCCTTGCTGGTCTTGCTCAAGACGGAAGCCTGCTCAATCGCGTCCATCGCAAAAGAGCGCATCGCCTCCTGCTGATGGCACCAGGCGCCCAAGTACCAGTTACCCCGGTGATGGATCAGCAGCTGGGGTGACACCTCCCGGGCACTGGACTCATTGCGCACCCGGCTGTAATAAAGAATCTGCAAGCGCTGGCGGCCCAGCAAAGCCGCTGCCACCACCTCAAAATTCTTGTCCGTCACTGGACGTGCCGCCACATTGAGCAGCTTGACCCGACTCTCCACGTCACCTGCGGGGTGCTTGCCAGACTCGATCACAGCGCGAAGACGCGCCTTGAGTGGCGCAATGTGCGGCCCCAGCAACCCAGGCTGCATCTCAGACAACAGCGCCTGCATCATCAGTAGGGCGTAGGCCTCGCTGGCGTTAAACCACAGCCCGGGCAGCGACTGCTGCTGGCCGGTCACACCAGATGCGTAGCGGTAGCCCCCGTCACCCCGGTCCCACTCAATCGGCGCATTGAGCCGGTCGCGCATGTACTCGATGTCACGCTTGAAGGTGGCCCGGGACACCTCCAGCTCGCGCAGAAAACGGGTTATCGGCACCACCGCATTCACATGCAGCAGGTTGTCGATTTTGTAAAAGCGCTCGGTCCGGTCCATGGCACACCTGTTCTGATTTGAGTAGCTCATCTCTTGAGCCACATGGCCTAAATAATAACGTGATCGGACGGAGACGGCACGCAGCAAAGCGGGCTCTGCCGGGTATCCCTTAGACCCCTATTGACCTGGAACATAGCCATGAACCCAACAATGAACCCAAAGAGTACTTGCATTGATGCAAAAGTTATGTACACTAGTGCTGTAAATAACAAGTGTATCAATCAATCCACATGGCCGAACCCACCCAGCAATTCACGCTCAACGAGCTCTGCATCCTGGCAGACCTGCCGGTGCGCACGCTGCGCTACTACGTGCAAAACGGCCTGGTCGACCACCCAGAGGGGGAGACACGGGCTGCACGCTATGGCCCCCGGCATCTGGAGCAGGCCTTACTCCTCAAGAAGTGGACGGCCGCAGGCCTATCTCTTGAGCGAATCCGGGCACTTCTGCACGGGCAAGAACCGGCTGTCCCCCCGCAATCAAGAGCGGCTGGCTCGATTGAGGTCTGCAGCCATCTCGCTGTCACGGACGGTCTGGAGGTGGTTATAGCCCCAGGGCGGGCGGGCATGAGCCCGGAACAGGTGCGCGAGTTTGTCAAAGGGGTGATGGCGCTCTACGCCACCGTCAAGGCGGGGACCGGGGCTGATTCTGCAGAGGGTCAGCCGCAGCCTTGAGTGAGTTCAGTTTTTTTGTTGTCACCGACCATGTCACACAACCACAGGGAGAAAAAGCACCATGAGTGAACAAATTCAGGCTAAATTGACCAGCCGCGCCGGGGTGGCCATGATGCTGCAGGGGGTCAAGGCCAGTGGCGCCGTCAAGGGCCGCTTGCTGGTGATGAGTCTGGAGCAAAGCTACCGCAACCCCAGCAACACCAACACCGAGATCACCTACACCTTCCCCCTGCCGTTCGGCGCGGTGTTGCTGGAGGTCGAGGTTGAACTCAACGACGAGTTCCTCAAAGGCGAAGTCACCGCCAAAAACACGGCCAGAGCCCGCTATGAGGCAGCCATCTCTACCGGTAACACCGGCATCCTGCTCGAGCGCAACCACGACGGCAGCTTTACCCTGGAGCTGGGCAACCTGATGGCTCGGGAGGAATGCAAGATCATGGTGCGCTACGGACAGCTCCTGGCCACGGAACACGGCCAGATCCGGCTGATGCTGCCCACCACCATCGCACCACGCTATGGCAACCCTCTCACCCAAGGCAGACTCCAGCCACACCAAGTGCCGGTGACCGACCTGACAGCGCAGTACAGCTTCGGTATCGATGTCATGCTGTTTGGGGAGCTGGCCCAAGCCAATGTGTCCTCTCCCAGCCACAGCACGGGTTACTTCCCGGTCAGTGAGGGCCTGATGGTGCGTCTGGCCCAGCGGGGTCACCTGGACCGGGACTTTGTGCTGGTGATCAGTGATCTGAAACATCCGTCCGATGCTCTGGCGGCCCCAGACCTGTACGTCGACGGCCAGTACGCCGTCATGGCTAACTTCAACCCCAGCTTTGCCCTGGCTAAGAACGCCAACGCTGCAGCTGCAACCCCGCCCGGCATCACCACCAAAATCCTGGTGGACTGCAGCGGCTCCATGAATGGCGACAGCATCGAGGCTGCCCGGCGCGCCTTGACGGACATCGTCAATGGTCTGCGACCCGAGGATCGCTTCTCGCTGTCGCGCTTTGGGAGCACCGCAGAGCACCGCAGCCGCGGGCTGTGGCAGGGCACTGTTCAGGCGCGGGCATCGGCTCAGCGCTGGATTGAAGCGGTGCAGGCTGACCTTGGGGGGACCGAGATGGCGCAGGCACTGGTCTCCACCATCGCCCTGGCTGAGGGCACGGCCAGCGATATCTTGCTGGTCACCGACGGCGAGATCCACGGCATCGATGAGGTGATCCGGATCGCCAGTGGTTCACGGCATAGGGTGTTTGTGGTGGGCATTGGCGCAAGCGCGGCCGAGGTTCACCTGCGCAGATTGGCCGCTGCCACCGGCGGCATGTGTGACTTTGTGGCACCGGGCGAAGCGGTGGAGCCCGCCGTGTTGCGTATGTTCAGCCGGCTCAGAGGACCGCAAGCCAAAAAAGTGCGGGTGGAGTGGCCAGCGGGTCTGACGGTTCGTTGGGCGCAACCCGTGCAGGACTACGCTTTTGAAAACGACGCTCTCAGCATGTGCGCCTTCGTCACAATGTCCGCTCAAGCACCGAAAGAAAGCCAGAGTTTAGGGAGCATCAAGCTGTGGGGCGAGTTGCAGCAAGGTGGCCCAGAGGTGCTGATGGGCGAGGCGGCACTGCGCCTAACCGAGTCAACTACCAACACCGTGGCGCGGATGACCGCCTTTACCCAATACAGCCAGCTAGACCGCGAGAGCGAAAGTGAAAGTGAAAGCGAAAGCGAGGCACTGGCCATCCCGTCGAGTCTGACCACCGCCCAAGACCTGGCTGTGCAGTATCGGCTGGTGACGCGGCAAACCAACTTCATACTGGTGCATGAGCGGGCAGCGGCCGAGCAGGCGCAGGAGATGCCTACGGCGCACGCTGTGCCGCAGATGCTGGCAGCTGGGTGGGGCGGCACGGGTTCGGTTACAGGCACGGTAAGAGGCTCATTCAAACGCTCTTTCAGTGACTCGTTGTCAGACGGCGATGAGACTCCAAGTTACGCACGGATTCAATACAGCAGGGCGCCAATGGAGGATCAAGCGCAATCCCTGGCGCGCCCATCGGTGTGGCGCATGAAAAGCCGGGCGGCGGCGGCACCAAAGCAGAGTCTGAATACCGGGGGGGCTGATGACTTTGAAGTCCCGGCGTTCTTGCGCAAATCTGCAGATGACTGGGGGTCAACCGGACGTGACATCGTGCAGCAGTCGATCAACAAAAACGACCCAATGCTGTGGAGGCCGGCGCAGACTGATACCAAGCTATTCGGCAAGTCAGACCCATTTGCCTATGTCGGCATCACGCCTGCTGGTATCACCCAATGGCTGGCCACCAACCACCCATCGCTGTGGCCCACCACCTTTGGGCAACTGCGGGAGTTGGGTCTGGGCCTGGCGATTTGTGAGTGGCTGGAGTTTGACCTTGCTCAGGGGCGGACGGAAGAAGAGGTGGTGAGAGCCTTTCTGGCGCTGGTCCTGGAATTCGACATTGAAGTTCGTGGCGGATTGCGCCAAGTTGGGCGCAGTTTGAAGCGCGTGATTACTCCACCGTCAAAGATGCAGTCACAGGCACCGGCGGCGTCGGAATTGCACAGTGCCATTCGTGAAGGGCTCAAGGGCTTGAAGGCCAAGGACTGGCCGAAGCGGCTGTTGGAGTTTCCGGCGGTGGCGGTTTGAGCGGCAGCGCTCTAGAAGGGCTGGCTTTATTCAATCACTTCAATGTCATTGACTTCCATGCGCTCACGCCTTTTTCCAGCTGTGAACCCATCCAGCTTTTGAAGTGTCTCACCTCCCGTGTCAGGCTCATGAGGTGAGCTTGACGGCTTGCACAATGGGCCGCTACTTCAACACACTACCCAGGCACCCATGACCGTACAAGTTCCAGAAACGCTGCGTTACAAGGGCGAAGTTCTCACTTTTGACGACGACTACCCCCTGGAGCCCTACCTTGCCTCAGGCCGGTGCCCGGTCAAGTTCCAGGCGCCCAGCACAGCACTGCACCGTGGTTATACGGGCACTTGGGCGATAGAACACGCCCGGCTGTACCTGATCAAGCTCGAAGGGCACGTCGGGGAATTTGCAAATACGGTGGAGGTTGGGCTGGAGATCCTCTTTCCCGATAGCCCAGATGGCGTGTTTGCGCGTTGGTTCAGTGGCCAGTTGTGCTGCCCTATGGGTGAACTGCTGAATTACGGGCGGGGTGGATTCACCAGCGTATATGAAAGCGACCTGTTCATCCAGATCGAGCAGGGCGTGGTTGTGAGTGAGCGGGTGGTGGTGAATGGCGAGGCCGCCACGCCGGTGCCGGTTCGTTCTGCGCCTGCGCAGAACGCTGAAGACAAGTTTTTGAATCTTTTTCGCAACAAAACCGAATGACGGACCTCCTGATGCTCCATTCTGCTTCTATGCCCTTTATTAGTTGCTCAACAACGTCTTTCCCGACGGGAGGTTCCGGCCGCCAATGTTTTGCTTGAACAGCAACAATCAGTTTGAAAGCTCCTGCGACTGTAAATGTTGCAACAATGTCAGCTCCCTTATCTTTGTTCCGAGGAATAATTTTTGCCTCATTAGCACCTAGTCCTAACAACACTTTCTGTATCAGCTCTTCAAATCCTCTATCGTCGATTCTGCCACTTCTAATTTCTTTAAGAGTTTCGCTGACCAGTTTTCCCTGCAAGTCAGTTTTAAAGGATGGTTTAGCATCACGTTTAGAAATTTCTAGACATTCTTTGTAGTTTTATTGTTGCATCCAGCTTAACATAGCTTTCAGCAATAAACGCAGCAACAAGAGGGGCTGTCTCTTTGCTTACAACAATGCTGGCGTCCTTTATAACAGTACGAAGAAGATTGGGGTCTAATGCAGCAAGTTTATCGGCCGCAGTGATTAGCGGCCCCCATATTTGTGTATATGCTGGCGAATCAACTGTAATCTCACGGTATTCATTCAATGCTAAATTAAAGATTGGAACAAGTAATATATGTAAAGAGTCTTGATTTAGACTGCTTACAGTTGGTTT
>RFWA01000098.1 GCA_009922295.1 Betaproteobacteria bacterium | reverse complement strand
CTCGTCCCCATACAGGGTATACAGGCTTTTGAGGCCGCGTTGGAGGTGGCTGCCAAGCTGGCTGGCGGAGAGTTGCATGTCGGGGAGTTTAGCCCCCGTCGCCTACGCCAGACTGTTGGACAAAAAGGCCTTCAGCCTGTCATTCTCGGGCTTTACCAACATGGACTGCGGGCTGCCCTGGGCCTCTATGTGCCCTTTGTCCAAGAAGATGACCTGCCGGCTGACATCGCGGGCGAAAGCCATTTCATGGGTGACCACGATCATGGTACGCCCCTCCTCAGCCAACGAGCGCATGACGCGAAGCACTTCAGCCACCAGTTCGGGATCCAGTGCCGAGGTCGGCTCGTCAAAAAGCATCACACGAGGCTCCATGGCCAGTGCGCGGGCGATGGCTACCCGCTGCTGCTCCCCACCCGACAGGTGAGCCGGGTAGGCGTTTCGCCGGTGGTAAACCCCCACCCGTTGGAGATAAGCTGTGGCACGCTCCAGCGCCTCGGCTTTGCTCAATTTAAGCACCTGCACCGGTGCCTCCATGACGTTGTCAAGGGCAGTCATGTGGGCCCACAGGTTGAAGTGCTGGAACACCATGGCCACCTGTCGGCGCAAGCGCCGCAACTGCTCTGCCTGTCGCGCCACCAGGCCGCCATCTTTACCAGGAATCAGATCGAGCATCTCGCCGCCAAGCATGATTTGGCCGCTCTGCGGTGACTCCAGCAGGTTCAGGCAACGCAAAAATGTACTTTTGCCGGAGCCACTGGCGCCAATCATGGCAATCACATCGCCCTGAGGCGCGGCCAAACTGATACCCCGCAAGACTTGTTGCTGCCCAAAGGACTTGCAAATATTATCGGCGCGCAGTTCAATGGATGTGTCCATCATGAGGTATTTTCAGGGGTGAAGGTTGTGGCCAGGCTGGCTGCTAGGGGCTCAGCAGCGGGCCGATCCGCGCCAGCTCTGTGCCGGCAATCTTGGCCAAGCGCTTACCCTGACTGGCCCAGCGTGAACCGCAACGGGCGTAAAGCAAGCCGCCAGACTGAGCGCGCAACGGCGTGATGTGTCCAGTCAGTGGGTGCACCAGGTCAGCGACCACGTCACCTGCGGCCACCACATCGCCCACCTGACGGTGAAACACCACCACACCGCTATGAGGCGCTTGAATAGGTTCAGAGGCGCTCAGCATCGTTGGCACACATGGAGGCGCAGGCAAGGCCGAGCCGTCATCTACCAGGACGCCACAATATTTCAAAAATTGGCATAGGCCTTGAGCATCCTGCGCCGCCAATTCATGCCGGGTTTCGGTCACGCCACGCAACTCGATGGTGGCGCCAAAACAGGCTAGATCGATGGGGACATCGGGAAAGCTTTGCTGCAGGTGGTACCAGGGGCGCGAGCAGGCTTCGTCAAAGGGCGAGCCGCCCGATTCGGTGGCCAACAGCAAGGTCCGCGCCCCAAGACAGGCACCGAGCACAGCGGCCATTGGCGCCTGTGGCGTCAGTGCGTAAAGATGCAAGATGGCTTCACTGTCGCAATGGAGGTCCAAGACAACGTCCGCATCAATGGCCAGCCCCAGCAGACGGTTTTTGAGATCCTGAGTGGGATGAGCGGCAGGCAACTCCGCCACGGCGGCGATCAGGGCCGCACGAATGATGTCGGTGTTTGTGACAGCGTCCTGAGTTAGCCATGGGCGGACTGCTTCAGCGACCGACTGCCCAAGTTCAGCGAAGCCGCGGTTGAAATTCGTACCATCCCGCAGGTCAAAGCGGCCATGGTGTTGTCCTATCAGTTGCTGCATCAGGCCTATCGGGTTGGCGTTGGGTACTAGGACCACCTGACCCAGCAAACGGCGCTGGGTCTCAAGGGTCATCAAGGCCCGTCGCAGGGCCTGCGCAGCCAATATGGCAGGGACCTCATCGGCATGCAGGGCCGCCTGGATGAACACCTTTGGCCGGGCAAGCTCCGCGCCGAATCGCCAGACGTTCAGCGCTTGGGTGGCGCCGGGGTAATCGGATTGGAGCTCAATACTTTCTTGCTTCATCAGGGGTCACCTTTCAGGCTCAACGGGTGGCGACCTGCTGGGGTCGCAAATGCTTGAGAAAACGTCGCTCCATCGCACTGAAGATGCCCACCAGCATGAAGGTCAGAATGAAGTAAATCAAAGCCGCAACACCAAATGACTCGGTGATCATGAGGGTGTTGGCATACACGTCGCGCGCCACTCGCGTGATGTCAACCAGTGTCACCAGACTGGCAATGGCAGTGGCATGCATCAGCCCCACCACCTCATTACTGTATTGTGGCAAGGCACGCCTCAGGGCGCTGGGCAACAGGATACGACGGTACAAAGTCAGCCCTTCGAGGCCATAACTGCGTGCCGCCTCGATCTCCCCTGCGTTGGTCGCTTTGATCGCTCCGGCAAAAATCTCTGTGGTGTAGGCCGTTGAATTGAGCGTGAACGCTAGCCAGGCACAGAACCATGGGTTCTTAAAAAGCACCCATGCAGGGCTTTGGCGTATGGCCTCGAACTGGGCCAGTCCGTAATAAATGATAAAAAGTTGCACCAGCAATGGCGTGCCACGAAGCACGTAGGTGTACAACCAGACCGGTTTGGACAGCCACCACCGGTCCGATACTCGTGCCACGGCCAGCGGCAGGGCAAGGACGAAGCCGCTGGCGAGGCTGATGATCAGCAGAACCAAGGTGGTTCGGATGCCTGTGATGTACTGCGGCAGGCTGTTCGTGACGATCTGCCAGTCCATCTCAGAAGCGCACCTGCTTGACGCCGAGGCTGTAGCGCGCTTCCAGCCGGGACAGGATGAAAATTGAAACGCTGGACAGCGTCAAATAGATGAGCGCGATGGCAAGGTAAAACGTGAATGGGGCCCGGGTGGTGGCGGCGGCCAGGCCAGCCCGGTGGACCATGTCATCAAGCCCGATGATCGAGACCAGGGCCGACGCCTTGATCATGATCAGCCAGTTGTTCGCAAACCCAGGAATGGCGTGCCGCACCATCTGCGGCAGCACGATCCGCCACAGCGTCAGGGCTGGAGACATCGCACAGGCCAAAGCAGCTTCTGTCTGCCCCTTGGGTACCGCCAAAATCGCGCCACGAAAGGTCTCGGTCAGGTAGGCGCCAAAGATGAATCCGATGGTGAGGACACCCGCCAAAAACGGTGGGATATCGATGTAACCCCAGCCCTGCGCCTCGGCCAGTCTGTTGATGGCGATTTGGCCGCCGTAGAAAATGAGCAGCATCAACACCAGTTCAGGCATACCCCTGATCAAGGTGGTGTAGCCGTTGGCCGACCAACGCAGCGCCCGCGAGGACGAAAGTTTGGCGCTTGCGCCCGCGATGCCAAGCAGGCTCGCGACCAGCAAGGAAAGTGCAGACACCCGTAAGGTCAGGCCCAGCCCTTCAAAAATAGCCGGCCAGTAGCCATACAAATTCATCCCGGCGTTGCCAAGGGCAGGCCTGCCAGCATCTTCATTCGCCGCGTATGTTCACATCGAAGTACTTGTCGTTGATGGTCTTGTACACACCGTTGGCCGTGATGGTTTTGAGGGCGGCATTGACTTTGAGCCGAAGGCTTTCCTCGCCCTTGCGCATCGCGATGCCGACCCCGCCGCCCTGCTTGGCGCTCCCCAGTGTGACCGGGGCCCCGACGCGGGCGAAAGTCCGTCCCTCAGGGGATTTGAGGAAGGCCGCGGTCGCCGCCAAAGATGAGCCGAAGCCGATGTCGCCGCGCCCAGCCGCGAGTTCCATGGTCACATCCGCTTCCTTTGCAACCAGCAGCATCTCGTTGTCCTTGAAATTGGCCTGCACAAAAGCAGCCCGCGGCGTATTACGGGTTACGATGATTTTTTTTCCTTTAAGGCTGGCGGCGTTGACCTCTCCGATACTGCCTGCCTTGGCAATCCAGGTGGACGGTATGTCGTAGTAGGAGTCGCTGAAGTCGGCCGCTTTCTTACGCTCTTCAGTGATCGACATGGAGGCCACGATCATGTCAAACTTGCGCGCGTTCAGGGCCGGCATCATGCCATCCCACTCTTGCGACACCAGGGAACACTCGGCCTTCATCTCGGCACACAGGGCATTTGCAATGTCAATGTCAAAGCCCGAGAACTTGCCGTCCGTGCCCATTTGGGAAAAAGGCGGGTAATTGGCTTCGACACCAATGCGCACCTTGGCCCAACCGGGCGCCTGAGCCATTACAGGCGTGACTGAGGCCAATGCCACGAGGGCAAGAATATGGGTAAAGATTTTGCGATTCACATGCGCTCCTTGGCAATAAAAGGTTAGCGGCTACAACCGCATTTTGAACTGGTATTTTCATGGAATTTTTTTATGAAAAAATTGGTGCAAACCCTGATAAATGCAGCGCTGACCAGACAAGCGGGTCAGGGATAATTTCCCTCGAATCATGATGTCCGACCCAAACCAAAGCCCGACAGCCATGCAGATGGGGAGCGGTTTTGCCGATTCAGGACTCGGCTTGCAGCTACGGGCACTGTTGGCGCAGGGGCGTGGCGCCAATGCCGCGATTGCAGACTTCTTGCTGCGAAACCCGGTTCGGGCGACAGCCTGTGGCATCGAAGAGTTGTCTGCCTACTGTCAGACATCGCCCGCGACATTGAGCCGGTTTGCACGAGTGCTGGGTTTTGCGGGTTTCGCGGCGCTGCGGGTTGCCATAGCGGATATCCTGCAAAACGCAATGCAACCGGTTTTCCACCCTGTCAACAAGTTGCGCAGCGCGTTGGAGCGGTCTGACTTGAAGGGCGGCGGCGGCAACCCCGTGATTGCAGAAAGCCTGGATGCGAGCCTGGATAACCTGCGCGCCACAGCGGCCGGACTGGACCTTTCCCGCCTGAATGCCACGGCCCGAAAGATTCTGGACGCCGAGACGGTTTACACCTTGGGTTTTGGGATCAGTGCCCACCTGGCTGCCATGCTGGCGCTGGAACTTCAGCCATTCTGCCAGCAAGCCATCAATGTGGTCGAGTTCGGCGGCACGGAAGTGGCGGCCGGCAGACTGATGAACATTGGTCAAGGCGATCTGCTCATCGCGATCTCGTTCCCGCGCTATGCCGGCGACGCTGTCACCCTGGCGCGTTATGCGCGTGACCGGGGTGCGCACATCGTCGTCCTGACCGACTCGGCCGCCTCACCACTCATGCCATGGGCCCATGACGCTCTGCTGGCAGCGGCCTCCCATCCGGTACTGTCCAGCAGCTTTACCGCGGCTTTGTTGGTGATCGAAACGCTGGTGACCAGCCTGATGCTAGGCGCTGACAACCAGGTCAGGCAGGCCGAGAAACTGACGGATGCGATTGCGGCCTACCTCTACAGCGACAAACCGGGTAGCGCGGCCGCCACCAAGCCTCGTCGTCGCCCCCGCCAGTGAGCTTGAGGCCAGGGCAACTCTTCAGAGGGGGGTCAAAGACTTGACCGCGGCCAGCCGCCGCAGCAACTGCTGCACGATGTCGGACTGCATGTCGCGGTACAGCAGGCTTTCTTCAGCCTCTTTGGCCAGCACGGCAGACTCATTGAAGCTGATGTCACGCTGCTGCAGAATGTCCGATGGTGCGATCAGCGCCTGGCCTTGCGGCGTGCGCAAGCCAAATCTCACCCGAATGCGCAGCTGAAACTCCCGCACTTGGCCCGAGGCATTGACACCCACCACGGTTTTTTCGCGCTGCTCCTGAAACATATCCAGCACCACCTGGGCCTGGGTCAGCGGTACTCCAGGTGCCAGCACCTGCACTGCAGGTCCAAAAGAGCGACGCAGCTCAATCGCCAGCGGTCCTCCCGGATGGGGCAGCACCGCAATGCGATCAAAGGCATAGGTCTGGCTGCCGCGCAGCCGGAACCCACAGCCCCCCAGAGCCAGTCCTGCAGGCAACAGCAGCGCAATGAGCGGGCGGCGTTGCATAGGGGCGGCGTGCTCAGAGCACCAGATTAACGAGCCGACCGGGCACAACAATGATCTTTTTCGGCGTGGCACCACCAGCGAGCTTGATAAAGACCTCGCTGCCAACGGCCAGTTGTTCCACCGCCTCCCGTGAGGCGCCTGCCGGCACCACGATGGCGCCGCGCAATTTGCCGTTAATCTGCAGCACCAGCTCGATTTCATCCTGAACCATCGCCTTCGGGTCCACTTGGGGCCACGGCGTGTCGAGAATATCGCCCAGCACGCCGGAATAACCCAGCGCCTGCCACAGGCTGTGGGCGATATGCGGCGTGGCGGGGTACAAGCAGCGCAGCAAGATGCCGAAGCCCTCGATCTGGGCAATGGCACCGCCCGGCGTGTGCGCTGCCTTGAAGTCATCCAAGGCGTTGATCATCTTCATGGCGCCCGAGACCACCGTGTTGTACTGCATGCGCTGGTAGTCGTAGTCCACCTGCTTGAGTACGGCGTGAATGTCCAGCCGCAAGGCCCGCGCTTCTTTGCCAAACTGCACATCATTAAGACGCTTAGCCCCCGCCACTGCTGCCTCTAGCGCTACTGAATCCATAGCAGCCAGTTTGCTGCCGAAGTTCCAGACCCGTTTCAGAAAGCGGTAGGAGCCCTCCACAGCCGCATCGTTCCACTCCAGCGTGGCCTCGGGCGGTGCGGTGAACATGGTGTACAGGCGGGCCGTGTCGGCACCGTACTTCTCGATCAGGTCCTGTGGGTCAACGCCGTTGTTCTTGCTCTTGCTCATGGTGCCGACCCCCTCGTAGGTGATCAGCGTTCCGGCCGGCAGCTCGCCCTTGGCCGCCTTGAGGCGGGCACCCGTCACCTTACCGGTTTCGTCGTGCTGGTCTTCGACCTCGTGCGGCCAGAAATACTCCACACCACCCTTGTCGCCCTTGCGCGAATAGATGTGGTTGAGCACCATGCCCTGCGTCAGCAGCTTGGTGAAGGGTTCGTCCACCTTGACCAGCCCGAGGTCGCGCATCACCTTGGTCCAGAAGCGGGCATACAAAAGGTGCAGGATGGCATGCTCGATGCCGCCGATGTACTGGTCCATCGGCATCCAGTAGTCGGCACCACCCGCCACCATCGCCTGCTCATTCTTCGGGTCGCAGTAGCGCATGAAGTACCAGGAGCTGTCGACAAAGGTGTCCATGGTGTCGGTTTCACGCCGTGCGGGCTTGCCGCAGACCGGGCACACCACACCGGCGTGAAAGCCTTCGTGCTTGTGCAAAGGGTTGCCACTGCCATCGGGCACGCAGTCCTGCGGCAGCACCACCGGCAGGTCTTTTTCGGGCACGGGCACAGCGCCGTGCTCGTCACAATGGATGATGGGAATCGGCGTGCCCCAGTAGCGCTGCCGGCTCACGCCCCAGTCGCGCAGGCGCCAGGTGGTTTTCTTCTCGCCCAGGCCGAGTGCGGCCAGGTCGGCTGCAACCGCCTCGACACAATCCGGGAAAGCCAGGCCGTCGTACTTGCCAGAATGGATCGCCCGGCCCGTGCCCTTGTCCCCATACCAGTCCTGCCAGCGGCTGGCATCAAACACCTGGTCGCCGACGCTGACCACCGGCTGGATCGTGAGGCCGTATTTCAGGGCAAAGGCAAAGTCACGTTCGTCATGCGCCGGCACACCCATCACAGCACCATCGCCATAACTCATGAGCACGTAATTGCCGACCCACACCGCCAATGGAGCGCCGGTGAGGGGGTGCGTCACCGACAGGCCGGTGGCCATGCCTTTTTTCTCCTGAGTCGCGAGCTCGGCCTCGGTGGTGCCGCCGCGCTGGCATTCCTCGATAAAGGCGGCCAGCGCCGGGTTGGTCAGCGCCGCGTGTTGCGCCAGCGGGTGCTCGGGCGCGACCGCACAAAAGGTCACCCCCATGATGGTGTCGGCCCGGGTGGTGAACACGAACATGCGGCCGTCGCCGATCAGGGCACCATCGCCGCTCCGGATGTCGTGGGTAAAGGCAAAGCGCACGCCCTGGCTCTTGCCGATCCAGTTTTCCTGCATTAATTTGACGCGCTCCGGCCAGCCAGGCAATTTGTGCTGTACGTGGTCCAGCAGTTCCTCGGCGTAGGCCGTGATCTTCAAGTAGTACCCCGGAATTTCACGCTTTTCCACCAAGGCGCCGGTGCGCCAGCCCTTGCCGTCGATCACCTGCTCATTGGCTAGCACGGTCTGGTCCACCGGATCCCAATTGACGACCTGGGTCTTGCGGTAGGCAATGCCTTTTTCCAGCATCTTCAG
>RFWA01000097.1 GCA_009922295.1 Betaproteobacteria bacterium | reverse complement strand
AAGCTGTGCCGATTGAAGACAGCGTTGGTGCCTTGTCCGACCTGGTAAAGGCCGGAAAGCTGCGTGCCATTGGCCTGTCTGAAGTATCAGCAGCCACCTTGCGTCGGGCGCACGCGGTGCATCCGATCGCCGCCGTGCAGACGGAGTATTCACTGTGGACGCGCAACCCGGAGATCGCGGTGCTGGACGCCTGCCGCGAGCTGGGGACCGCGTTTGTCGCATTTAGCCCGGTCGCACGCGGGTTTTTATGTAATTCCCCGCTGGACTTGGTCGCGCTGGACGCCAAGGACATCCGGCGTAGCATGCCGCGCTTTGAGCCAGCCAACTACGCGGCCAACCTGGCATTGATACCCGCTTATCTGGCTTTGGCGCGAGAGGCGGGGTGCACTCCGGCCCAGCTGGCGCTGGCCTGGCTACTGCACCAAGAGTCCTACATCGTGCCAATTCCTGGGACCACCAATGTGGACCACCTGACGGATGACCTGGGCGCGAGTGGCTTCATGCTGGCGCCCGACCTGCTGACCCGGCTGGATGGCTTGATCAACCAGAAAACTGTGCACGGTGCCCGTTATGGGGCGCAGTCGAGCGGTGAGGTGGATACAGAGTCGTTTTAAGGCAGTGGAGTCGCTTCGTGCTATCGTCATCGCATGACTAACGTGAACGTGACGACAAGCCCTTCTTCAGCGCTGTCCCGGCATTTGCCGCTTGCAGGAGCCACCAATTTTCGTGATCTGGGCGGCTATGCCACGCAGGATGGTCACATCGTTCGTTGGCGTCGGCTGTTTCGCTCCGATCATCTGGCTGGCCTAACCACCGAGGATCGGGCCGTCCTGACGGCTCTCGGTTTAAACCGGGTATGTGACTTCCGCGGTGTTTCTGAGCGCGCCGAACTGGTCTGCAGTTTGCCTGAAGCTACAGTGCATTCGCTGGCGATCGAGCCGACAGTCGTTCAAGGCATGAAGGCACTGCTCGATGCTGGCGAGTCAGTGACCGCGGCGCTGACCGTTGACCTGATGAAGCAAACTTACCGCGATTTTGTGATCGCTAACTCCTCCCGCTTTGCTGACTTGTTTGCTTACCTGCTGGAGGACGACAGCCCTCTGGTGTTTCACTGTACAGCCGGCAAAGACCGAACCGGTTTTGCAGCCGCCCTGATTTTGTCTGCCCTGGGTGCGTCGCGGGATGTCGTCTTGAAGGACTATCTGCTGACCAATACGCACTATCAGATGCCGGAGCGGACGACCGTTGCCTTGTCACAGGATGTCCTGAACGTTCTCTGGCGTGTTCAGGAAGGTTTCCTGGAGGCAGCGTTTGATGCGGTAGACACCGAGTTTGGTGGGGTAGAGCGTTACCTGAAAAACCAGCTCGGCCTCGACGCGTCACGACTGCAGCGCTTGCGCGAGCTTTATCTTCAAAAAATATAGCAAACTATTCAAGCCCAGCAAGGGCTGGGCTTGAATTTGGCTCAAAGGTTATCGGTAAAGCTGCGCAACTTGTCTGAGCGGCTGGGGTGCTTGAGCTTGCGCAGCGCCTTGGCTTCGATTTGTCGAATCCGCTCGCGGGTCACATCAAACTGCTTGCCCACTTCCTCCAGGGTGTGGTCGCTGGTCATTTCGATGCCGAAACGCATCCGCAGCACCTTGGCCTCCCGAGGCGTTAGGCTGTCCAGGATATCCTTCACCACATCGCGCAGACCGGCCTGCATGGCGGCTTCCATGGGGGCGGTGTTGGCGCTGTCCTCGATGAAATCACCCAGGTGCGAGTCGTCGTCGTCCCCAATAGGAGTCTCCATCGAAATGGGCTCCTTGGCAATCTTCATGATCTTGCGGATCTTGTCCTCAGGAATTTCCATCTTGGCGGCAAGCACGCTGGCATCTGGTTCAAAACCGAACTCCTGCAAGTGCTGACGGCTGATGCGATTCATCTTGTTGATGGTCTCGATCATGTGCACAGGAATCCGAATGGTACGGGCCTGGTCGGCGATAGAGCGGGTAATAGCTTGCCGGATCCACCAGGTGGCATAGGTCGAGAATTTATACCCTCGACGGTATTCGAATTTGTCTACCGCCTTCATCAAACCAATGTTGCCTTCCTGGATCAGATCCAGAAATTGCAGGCCCCGGTTGGTGTATTTTTTGGCGATCGAAATAACAAGGCGCAGGTTGGCCTCGATCATTTCTTTTTTGGCGGCGCGTGAAGATGCCTCGCCTTCGTTCATGCGCTTGTTGATGTCTTTCAAATGGTCCAGTGGCACCACCACCCGTGCCTGCAGATCGGTCAGCTTTTGCTGCAAGTCTTGCACTGGCGGAATGTTGCGCGCCATGATCGCACTCCAGGGCTTGCCTGCAGCGGCTTGTTTTTCAATCCATTTCAGATTGAGCAGCTGGCTGGCCACCTTGTTGTTGTGCTTGTCGCGGCCACTGAATTCGGCAATGAAATGCTCTTGGGGGTAGCCGCACTTGTCGACGATGATGCGGCGCAGTTCACGCTCTTTCTTGCGAATGTCGTCAACCTGGGCCCGCACCATGTCGCACAATTTCTCGATCGTTTTGGCAGTAAAGCGGATCGACATCAACTCGTCTGAAAGGGCTCGCTGTGTCTTCACATAGGTTGGCGTGCCATACCCTTCCTTGTCATAGACCTTGTGCACTTTTTCAAACAGATCGCGTAGGGTATCGAACCTGCTCAGGGCTTCGCGCTTGAGTTCTTCTAATTTTTTGGTCAGGGCCTTGGAGCCGCCCTTGCCGTCGTCGTCGTCTGCCGCATCAAACTCGTCGAAGTCTTCCTCGGCCACGTAATCGTCGGCTTCATTTGGGTTGGAGAAGCCGTCGACCACGGTGGTAATGACCACCTTGTTGTCGCGGATGTCTTCGCTCAAACGCAGTATTTCGGCAATGGTGGCGGGCGACGCTGAAATCGCCTCCATCATCGCCATCAAACCACCCTCGATGCGCTTGGCGATCTCAATCTCGCCTTCGCGCGTCAGCAACTCAACGGTGCCCATCTCCCGCATGTACATGCGCACCGGGTCAGTGGTACGGCCAAACTCGCTGTCAACGGTGGACAGGGCCGCTTCAGCTTCTTCTTCTGCTTCTTCCACCGTGGCGGCAGTCGAGACGTTGTTGTTCAGCAGCAGTGTTTCTGCATCCGGAGTCTGCTCATAGACCGCGACGCCCATGTCGTTCAACATGGTGATCACGACTTCCATGGTCTCGGCATCCACCAGTTTGTCGGGCAAGTGGTCCGAGATTTCGCCGTGAGTCAGGTAGCCACGGGTTTTGCCCATGGTGATCAGCGCTTTCAGGCGCAGGCGACGCTTGGCCATGTCTTCTTCAGACAAAACCGCCTCATCCAGGCCAAATTCTTTCATCAAGGCGCGCTCTTTCGCCTTGCTGATCTTCATGCGAAGCGGTTTAACCTTTTCGCCAGCGGCAACCGGCTCTCCGACCAAGTCGGCTTCTATGTCGGCCATATCGACATCTTCGACCGGATCAGCCACCGGCGTGGCTGATGGTTTTTTACCCCTCTTCGGACTGTCTGGCGGAGCCCCGTCGAGATCGGTGGTACCTGGTTTCTGCGGACGCCCCGCCTTTTTTTTCGTCAGGCTGTCTGCGTCGTTCGGTAAACCCGCGGTAAGTTTCAATTTGATGGCGGGCGCTTTAGCCGTTGTCTTGTTGTCTATGGGTGGCTTGACTTTTCCGGCCGGCACCACCACAGCTGCCTTGCTAGTGGCCTTGCCGGTGGCGACAGGCGGAACCAGCTTAACCGTCGCTTTTGAGGTGGACGGGTTTGCGATTTTTGGTTTGGGAACGACGGAATCGTTGGACTTTTTGGTAGGCATCTAAAAACCTCGGGAGATCAAAAACATGAGCATGTGACGCTGCCGCGATCATTGGCGAAGGCTGCTGCGGCAACAAGATGACCCAGCGCAAGTTGTTTGGGCGAACATTTGGTGTGCAGTCCTTGCGGTGAGGTGGCCGGTCGTGATCTGAGTCATCGCTGGGCCTGATCCGGAGGTGCTGCTGTCGCGCTTGCAATCAGAGAAATTGGATTATACCTTTTTTCAGTGAGAGGCGCGCACTCGGCCTAGATTGGTCAAGGCATTTGAGCGGCCGTATCGGCTCGTTCGCCTGCCAATTCCAATTGCCGTCGGCGAGCCTGAATTTCGCGGTAACGAACCAGTGCATTCGGGTCAAGCCGCGCTGCCTCTATGGCCTCGGTTTCCTGCGCTTTGAGACGCTCTACCAGCATTCTGTCGAGCAGTTGTCTTAGCTCGTGGCTGGATTCCTGCGCCAGTTGCTGCGCATCCAGCTCGTGGTCACCCATCAGGCGTATCCCGAGTTCTTCCAGACCATGTCCACGTAAGCCTTCGCGCAAGGCGACCCACGGTTGGTTGCCATGCTCTTGGAGTTGACCTTCCAGCCAAACAAACAAGGCGCCATGCGGCGCCGGGAGTTCACACAGCATGGCATGCTCCTCTGCCGTCAACGCGGCCAGTCCAGCCATGTTGCCCATCAGCAGGCGCACTGCATGATCGGCTCGACTCGCCGGTAGTGCTCGCCCCCCCCAACGCGGCGACTGGGGCAGTTTTAATGGTGAAAAAGGCTTGTAGCCCTTGAATTCATTGATGTTATTGCTATCAATTGAATAGCTTTTTGCTCTTCCGGATTTACCTGAGGCGGTCTTGGGTGTCCACAGCTCGGTCAGCTCCCGTGCGGCAAGTTGCACCAAATCGGCGATTTCACCGAGCAATTGCCGCTTCAGGGCACCATCGGGCAGTTGCATCCAGAGGAGTTTGGCTCTGCCAGCAAGTTGCGCCCGGCCCTCGGCTGCGTTCAGGTCGCAGCCATCGCGGGCCGAGTCGATCAAAAATCTGCTCAGTGGAACGGCATCGCTGATGTGGCGGGCGAATGCTTCACGGCCGAACGCCCGGATGAAGCTGTCTGGGTCATGTTCGGCTGGCAGGAACAAAAATTTGACGGTGCGCCCGTCGTTGGCATAGGGCAGTGCCGCGTCCAGCGCCTTACGCGCAGCACGCCTTCCGGCACCATCACCGTCGAAGCTGAACACAACTGATTCGGTAAAACGAAATAGTTTTTGCACATGGTCAGCTGTGCAGGCGGTGCCCAGAGTGGCGACTGCGTTTGGAAATCCTAATTGCGCCAGGGCCACCACATCCATATAGCCTTCGGTCACCAGGGCATAACCTGCTTCGCGCAGGGCCGGACGCGCCTCAAACAAACCATACAGTTCGCGGCCCTTGCTGAACACCGGCGTCTCGGGGGAATTGAGGTATTTGGGCTTTTCGTCGCCAAGTACGCGCCCACCAAAACCAATGCATTCGCCCTTGACGTTGCGGATCGGGAACATGATGCGGTCGCGAAAGCGGTCGTAACGTTTCTCGTCCTCACCGTCCTCAGTCTGCAAAATGACCAGGCCACTCTCCACGAGCAGCGGTTCGTCGTAATTGGGAAAAACGCCGGCCAGGGCGCGCCAACCCTGGGGCGCATAGCCCAAGCCGAACTCTTTGGCGACGGCGCCAGATAGGCCGCGTCCTTTAAGGTAGTCCACCGCTTTGGGCGATTCCTTGAGGTGCTTCCGGTAGGCTTCGCCCGCCTTCTCCAGCACGTCGGTAAGGGTGTTCTGCTTTTGCCGTTGCTCCTGGGCCCGTGCCCGGTCTTGCGGACTGGCTTCGTCTTCTGGCACCTGCATCCCGTACTGCTGGGCTAGGTCCTGAACAGCCTCAACAAAATTCATGCCGGCGTGGTCCATCAAAAAGCCAATGGCGTTGCCATTCTTGCCGCAGCCAAAGCAATGGTAAAACTGCTTGCTTGGGCTGACCGAGAAGGAGGGCGATTTCTCGCCATGAAAAGGGCAAAGCCCCATGAAATTGGCCCCGCCTTTCTTCAGCTGCACGTATCGGCCGACGATGTCGACCACGTCAGCGCGTGCCAGTAGCTCCTGAATAAAGGTTTGGGGAATGGCCACGGTTAAAGTGGTGTTTGTGGTGCCTCAGTCGCCCATCACAATGCCTTCACGCCGCGGGTCGGCGCCACCGAGCCATACCGGTCTGGTCTGGCTTTGGATTCGGGCTATGGCCTGAAGGCCACTGGTCATGTTCGCCTCACGTACCTCGTGCCCTCGCGCCTTGAGAGCGTCGATAGTTGCCGCGGGGAAACGCTTTTCTTCCAGAACCGTAGGCCCATTCAGTGACGCGAAATTGGGTAGGCTGATCGCTGCCTGCGGCGTCAATCCCCAATTGAGCACACCATAAAGCGTTTTGGCGACAAAGTGAATGATCAAGGCGCCACCAGGGCTGCCACCGCTCATCAGCACTTCACCAGTGCCTTTTTCAAATACCAGCGTCGGCGCCATCGATGACCGTGGACGCTTCCCCGGCTCGACCCGGTTCGCTACTGGCAGTCCGGCGCCGTCACGCGGCGCGAAGCTGAAGTCGGTCAGTTCGTTATTCAGCAAAAAACCGCCCGCCAAGCCGGGCTGCACGTTGACCATCTGGCGTGCGCCGAAGGCATCTTCGATGGTGGTCGTCATTGCGAGGGCTCGGCCATTGCCGTCAATGATGGAAATGTGGGAGGTACCGTATTCCATCTGATCAGGCATAGGGGCAAATGCGCTTTGAGTCCCCCTGGGGGTTCCAGGCTTGGCAGTCTTCATGCTTGATGCGCCAGGATTTTGGCCGATCAGCCGGGCGCGCTCGGCCAGGTAGTCTGGATTCAGCAAACTCAACCAGTTGCCAGCGGGCGGAGCCACAAAATCAGGATCACCAAGGTACTGGGCCCGGTCGGCAAATGCCAAGCGAGCGGCTTCGGTATAAAGGTGCAGCCATTGCGTGCCTGGAAGCCCCGTTTCCAATGGCAATTGTGCCGCGTTGGTTTGGTTGAGGGTGCCTAAAATTTGCCCAATTGCGATGGCACCAGAGCTCGGGGGTGGAAATCCGCAGATGCGGTAGTCTCGTGAATTTGCGCGGTAGTCGTGGCACAGGGCCGATCGTTTGATTGCCTTGTAGTTAGACAGGTCAGCCATGCTCAGTTGACCGGGATTGCTCGGGTGCTGTCGTACTTTGTTGACGATGGCCTGTGCAACCTCACCTTCATGCAAAGCTTTTGAGCCTCCAGTCGCGATTTTTTTGAGTACTGCCGCAAGGGCAGGGTTACGAAGGACATAACCGACGTCATGGGGCGTGCCGTCCGGCCTATAAAAATAAGCAGCTGCGACCGGGTCTTTTTTCAGGTGAACTTCGGTTGTGAGCAAGGCATTCAACCTGGCGCTGACCTTGAAGCCGCCCTCGGCCAGCACGATTGCCGGCTCCAGAAGGGTTGCCCATGGCAGCACGCCGTATTGCCGATGTACCATTTCGAGCATTCGCACAGTGCCAGGCGCTCCGACGGACCGACCGCCCACGACTGCGTCGTAAAAACCCATAGGTTTGCCGTCAGCACCGAGGAAAAGACCTTCGTCTGCGGCCGCTGGCGCGGTTTCCCGACCATCAAAAGCCTCGACGTCTGCCCCATTGAAGTGCATCAGGAACGCGCCGCCTCCAATGCCGCTGCTTTGTGGCTCCACTAGGGTCAATACCATTTGCACCGCAATGGCGGCGTCGTAGGCCGAGGACCCTTCGGGTTGTTCGGGTACCTGATAACGAAAATTAGAGGCTGTGGTGCAGCCCGCCAGGGCTGCGACTAGGCCGATCAAAAGCAGTTTTTCTCTCATGGTCTCTACGTTAACTGGGGGTTCAAGTTATCCCGGATAAAACCGAAGGCCGACGAGGGCTGGTCATGCGCCGAATCGCGCCCATTCAGCGGAGTTATCGCGGTGCGAGACGGATTGCACCGTCCAGACGGATTACTTCGCCGTTCAACATGTCATTTTCAAAAATATGTTTCGCCAGTTTGGCATAGTCTTGCGGCGTGCCGAGCCTGGAAGGAAAGGGTACGCTGGCTGCCAGAGAGTCCTGTACCTCCTTGGGCATGCCAAACATCATGGGCGTGCCAAAAATGCCAGGAGCGATCGTCATGTTACGGATGCCATTGCGGGAAAGATCGCGCGCTATTGGCAGGGTCATGCCCACGATGCCGCCCTTGGACGCACTGTAAGCGGCTTGACCAATCTGGCCATCGTAGGCTGCCACAGAGGCGGTCGAGATCATGACGCCGCGCTCCCCGGTGGATTCTGGTTCGTTCTTGCACATCGCGTCGGCC
>RFWA01000096.1 GCA_009922295.1 Betaproteobacteria bacterium | reverse complement strand
GCTCTTGCCGATCCAGTTTTCCTGCATCAGCTTGACGCGCTCTGGCCAGCCCGGCAGCTTGTGCTGCACGTGGTCCAGCAACTCCTCGGCATAGGCCGTGATCTTCAGGTAGTAGCCCGGAATTTCACGCTTTTCTACCACGGCGCCGGTGCGCCAGCCCTTGCCGTCAATCACCTGCTCATTGGCGAGAACGGTCTGGTCCACCGGGTCCCAGTTAACGACCTGGGTTCTGCGGTAGGCAATGCCTTTTTCCAGCATCTTCAGAAACAGCCACTGGTTCCATTTGTAATAGCTGGGGTCGCAGGTGGCAATCTCGCGGCTCCAGTCGATGGCCAGACCCATGGCCTGCATCTGCTGCTTCATGTAGGCGATGTTGTCGTAGGTCCACTTCGCCGGTGGTACCCGGTTTTTCAGGGCGGCGTTTTCGGCCGGCAGGCCGAAGGCGTCCCAGCCCATGGGCATGAGCACGTTGTAGCCGTTCATGCGCAGGTAGCGCGTCAGCATGTCGTTGATGGTGTAGTTGCGCACATGGCCCATGTGCAGCTTGCCACTGGGGTAGGGCAGCATGGAGCAGGCGTAGAACTTCTTCTTGCCTGCGTCTTCGGTCACGCGGTAGGCATCGTTAGCCGTCCAGTGGCTTTGGGCCGCTTGCTCAACGGCAATGTGCTTGTATTTTTCGTCCATGGGCATTCAATGATCGGCAGTCCGGTCGACCGCCAGCGTGTGATTTTAGGGTTTGGCCAGGGCCCCGGGCTCAGCCACAAAGCCGATCCGGTGCAAGCCCGCTTGGTGGGCCATGCCCATGACCTCCACGATGCGCCCGTAGGGCACGAGCGCATCTGCGCGCAACCTCAGCTCGGTGTCAGGGTTGGCTTGTGCTGTTTGACGCAGCTGCTGCGCCAGACGCTCGGGCGTGACCGCCTGGTCGGCCAGAAAAGTCTGCCCAGCGCGGTCGACCACAATCGTCAGCGCGACGGGCGCCTGTACCGGCTTTGCCGCCGCACTTTGGGGCAAGTCCAGCTTGATGGCACTGGTCAAGAGCGGTGCCGTCAAGATGAAGATCACCACCAGCACCAGCATCACATCCACCAAAGGCGTGACATTGATCTCGCTGATGGGATGTGCGCTTTGAGGGCGCTCCAGGCGGCCGAATGACATGGGTGACTTTGTTTGCAGCTCAGTTGAGCCGGAAAGAGGGGCTGACCGCCAGGTCAAGCAGGTCGCGCGCGAAGCCTTCGAGCTCGGCTTCGAGCCGCGAGATCGCCCGCCCCATCACGTTGTAAGCCAACACCGCAGGGATCGCTACCGCCAGGCCAGCAGCCGTCATGATCAGGGCCTCGCCCACCGGACCAGAGATTTTGTCGATACTGACCTGGCCGGCATCGGCAATGCCGATCAGGGCACGGTAAATGCCCCAAACGGTACCCAGCAGGCCCACGAACGGCGCCGTGGACCCCACGGTGGCCAGCAGCACCTGGCCGTAGTGCAGCTTCGCCAGCACACCGTGCAGTGCGTCGCGCAGCACACGGGTGAGTTGTTGTGACCGATCACCAGCGGTCGCCAGGGTGTGGTTGGCTTGTGGTTGTATGGCCTCGATCAAAGGTAAGACCAGGGCTTCGCGGTCAAAAGCCTGAACCGTGGGTGTAGCAGCAGCCACTGACGCGCCTTGCCAGAATGCGGCGGTACAACGTCGGATATCAGCGCCGGCCCGCTGCAATAACCAGGTTTTCCAGACAATCACAACCCAGCTGCACACCGACATCAGGAGCAGCAGCAGTGTCACGCCTTGGCTGAGCGCGTCCCCCTGCTTGTAGAGCTGAACCAGGTTCATCGCAGTTGGAGCACGTCGAACATGTCAAACAGCCCTGCCTTGTGCTGCTGCAGGAAGCGGGCGGCGCGCAGGCTACCCTGGGCATAAGTGGCCCGGCTGGAGGACTTATGGGTGATTTCGATGCGCTCGCCGGTACCGGCAAACAGCACCGTGTGGTCGCCCACAATGTCGCCGCCGCGAATCGTCGCAAAACCGATGCTGGACGGGTCACGCTCACCGGTCACGCCTTCACGGGCGTAAACAGCACAGTCTTTCAGATCACGCCCGAGGGCGGCCGCGATGACCTCGCCCATCTTCAGCGCCGTCCCGGAGGGCGCATCAACCTTGTGACGGTGGTGCGCCTCGATGATTTCGATGTCGTAGCCCGTGGACAGCGCCCGCGCGGCCATCTCCAGCAGCTTGAGCGTCACGTTGACGCCCACACTCATATTGGGCGCCATGACAATGGCAATATCGCGTGCAGCCTCGGCAATTTCGGCTTTTTGGGTTTCACTGAATCCGGTAGTGCCAATCACGGCGTTGACGCCGAGTTCACGACACACCCTCAAGTGCGCCAGTGTGCCTTCGGGCCGGGTGAAATCAATCAACGTGTCCGCATGCGCCAAGCCCTGGCGCAGATCAGCGGTGATGGTCACCGCACTGGTCTGCCCCAAAAAAGCGGCAGCGTCGGCGCCCAAGGCTGGGCTATCAAAGCGATCCAGGGCGCCACCGAGCATCGTGTCAGGAGCAGCGCGTACCGCCTCGATCAGCATCTGTCCCATGCGCCCAGAGGCGCCGGCTACAGCAATGCGATGCAACAAAGGGTCGGTCATGGCGGGCGTGGTGGTTTAGCGCAGCGCCGGCTCAAGCGGCGGGTAACTTGAAGGCAGAGGCGGCAGGGGCTTGGTTTCGGCGGGTTTTGCCGGCTCAGACCGTGGGCTGATGGTGTCAGGGGCCATCTCTAGCACCGGCACCTTGACGATTTTGCGGCCGGAATCCAGAGACGCCACGAACTCAGCCTCGGTCGGCATGCTGTCAGCGTCGATGCGTTCCAGCACGTCGCCCTTGAAATACACCGTCAATTGCCGTGCCTGCAGTGGCATGCCCTGTCGCCAGAAGGTAAAGACGTAGTCCCAACGATCAGCATGGAATATGCTGGCGAGGAGGGGTGTACCCAGCATGTCGCGCACCTGTAACCGGCTCATGCCAGGCTTGATAGCCGCCACCTGTTCGGCAGAGACGAAGTTGCCTTGCACAATGTCCATCTTGTAAGGCCTCACCACACTGACGACTCGGTTGCTGGCGGAATCCATCGAGCCACAGGCCAGCAGACTGGCGCCGGTCACCAGCAGCAGACTCAGTCGGGCGAGGTGGTATTGAGGAGCGAGCATTGACGTAACATTGGCGATATGATGGGTTCATTGTACTGGTTAGGCCCAGTTTGAGCCCACAGCTTGAGCCCGCAATGACGTCACGGGGCCGGCAGCCGCCTGAGACCTTCATGACCAATATCGACGAACTCAAAAGTACCGGCCTGAAGGCAACGCTCCCCCGCTTGAAGATCCTGGAGATCTTCCAGAAAGGCGGCCAGCGCCACATGACGGCCGAGGACGTCTTCCGGGTGCTGCTGGAAGACCGGTCCGACGTGGGTCTCGCTACCGTCTACCGGGTTCTGGCTCAATTCGAGCAGGCCGACATCCTGACCCGCAGCCACTTTGAGAGTGGCAAGGCAGTGTACGAGCTCAATGAAGGCCAGCACCATGACCATCTGGTCTGTATCGATTGCGGCCGGGTGGAAGAGTTCTATGATGCCGAGATTGAAAAACGCCAACATGCAGTGGCCAAACTCAAGGGTTTCGCCATTGCCGACCATGCGCTAAGTCTGTATGCCCACTGCGTGCGCGAGCACTGCAGCAACCGACCGGCCCCCGCTCAGACGCCCTGAGCCGTCACCCTCTCCTTACTTCAACTCGGGGCGGGTTTAGTCTTCGGCATTCATCGCGTTGCGTTGGCGTTCGACAAACTCCTGGTAAGTGTCAATGCCACGCAACTGCAGAATGGTGTTGCGTACCGCTGCTTCGACCAGAACGGCAATATTGCGTCCAGCCACCACTTGGATCACGACCATTCGCACCGGCACACCCAGTACATCTTGCTTTAGCGGTTCATGGGGAATGCGCTCGTAGTCTCGCTCCAGCGTTTCGCGGCGCACCAGATGGACGATCAGCTTGAGCCGCATTTTGCGACGCACCGCGGTTTCGCCAAAGATGCAGCGAATGTCCAGAAGGCCGATGCCGCGCACCTCCAGCAGGTTCATCAGGAGCGCCGGGCAGCGGCCCTCGATCGTGTCCTGGTTGATGCGAAAAAGGTCAACTGCATCGTCGGCCACCAAGCCGTTGCCACGTGAGATCAACTCCAGCCCAAGCTCGCTCTTGCCCAGCCCAGACTCGCCGGTGATCAACACGCCCAGGCCCAGAATATCCATGAACACGCCGTGCATCGACGCCCGATCGGCGAAATGCTTGGACAGGTAGGCGCGCAGAACATCAATCACGAAAGCCGATGAGCCCTGCGTCGCAAACATCGGGATCTGGGCCCGCTCGCACATCGACACCAACGCGTCGGGGGCCAACTGACCATCAGCGAGCACCAGCGCTGGTGGCTCCAGCGTCACGATACGGGCAATTCGTCGCGCGCAATCTTCAGGCGTGGCGTTCATCAGGTAGGCGATTTCACGCTCGCCCAGAATTTGCACGCGGTACGGATGGATGTAATTCAGGTAGCCGACGAGGTCGGCGCCAGAGCGTGCGGCACGTACGGCCACCTCGTCAAAGCGGCGCTCGGACGCACCCAAGCCGGCGACCCACTCCCACTTCAAGGTGCCGCGAAATTCTTCAAACAGCACATCGGCACTGACAACGGTGGGTTTCAAGATGAATCCAATGAGGCCAGACGGCAGGCTGATCGTCTCAGGCCGGCAAGGCCGACCGCCAGTTGGCGATCAAGGCATGCAAATCAGCGGCATCGGTGCTGGCCGCCAGTTTTTGGCGCAGCGAGACGTCGCTGAGCATTTCAGCAATTTCAGACAGGATTTCAAGGTGTTTTTGCGTGGCTGCCTCGGGCACCAGCAGGAAGATCAGCAAACTCACCGCATGGTCATCGGGCGCATCAAAGCCGATGGCCTGCGCCAGCTGGAACACTGCCGCCATGGGGGACTTCAGGCCTTTGATACGGCCGTGTGGAATAGCCACCCCATGACCTAGCCCCGTCGAGCCCAGACGCTCGCGTGAAAACAGGCTGTCTGTGACCAGGGCGCGGCTCAGGCCGTAGAGATTTTCAAACAACAGCCCAGCTTCTTCAAACGCTCGCTTTTTACTGGTAGCGTCAACGCTCACCAACACTTGAGCGGCAGGCAAAATGGATGCAAGACGATTCATAACTGCCGGGATTATGCACCCAAGCTGCGACCAGGACCTGCCGTGCCGCCGAGGGAACGGCGGTCCCACAAAGTGCAGCGCGCGCGATTTACATCAGGCGTTTGGGCGCCTCATGATGGTGGTTTTGCAGCCGGCCTTTGTGCCGCACCACCTGCCGGTCAAGCTTGTCCACGAGCTCGTCGACGGCCGCATACAAATCGGCATGGGCGCTTTGAGCAAACATGTCGGAGCCTTTGACACGAATATTGCACTCGGCCCGCTGCCGCCGCTCTTTCTCTTTCTGATTTTCAATCGTCAGCAAAACCTTGACATCCACCACCTTGTCAAAGTGACGCATGATGCGGTCGAGCTTGGTCGTGACATAACTGCGCAGGGCCGGGGTGACTTCAAGGTGATGGCCGCTGATCGTCAAGTTCATAAATAGCCTCCTGATGCTCTCGGGTTGAAAAGACTGCAATTCACTATGCCCCCAGCTGAGCAGAAAAGCAACCCTTATTTGTTGCGTGAACGCAATGAAATCGCTGTCGATCCAGCCCAGTGGGTCGCTGGATGCGCTGAGTGCCTTGGACGTGTTGCGAGATGGCGGCGGCGCCTTGGTCAGCTACCTGCTGTTCGAGCCTGGCTTTGTGCAAGCGCTGATTGGCATGGGCAAGAGTGACGCCTATGCCCGAAAAGACGAACTGCTGGCGTTTTTTGATCCGCCCTACGTGCCTGGAATGCGATAATTTGGCTGTCGCGACTACCGGAGATGACTCCTTGGAAACCTGCCCCAGTTGGTAGCTTTCAACTCCCATGACTGCATCGGCGTTGAAAGCGAACACCCCCCGCCGCCAGATGCCATTCATAACCGGGAGTGAGCCATGCTCAATATCTTTTCGCTCGCCAACGGTCGACTCTTCCAAGAAGAAATCGAATCGCTGGAGGAGCTGTCCAAATTCCAACCCATCTGGGTTGACCTGGAATCGCCCTCGCTGGAAGAAAAGCGTTGGGTCAAACAGTATTACGGCCTGTCCATTCCTGAAGATGCGATGGACGAGGACATCGAGGAGTCGGCGCGCTTCTACAAAGAAGACAACGGCGAACTGCACATCCGCAGCGACTTCCTGATTGCCGACGACGCCGAGCCGCGCACGGTGCGGGTGGCCTTTATCCTGAACCTGGACAACCAGGCGCTCAAGAGCCGGGGTGTGCTTTTTTCCATCCACGACGAAGACGTGCCGGTGTTCCGCCTGTTGCGCATGCGCGCGCGGCGCGCGCCGGGTTTGATCGAAGACGCCAAAGAGGTGCTGCTCAAGCTGTTTGACGCCGACGCTGAGTACTCGGCCGACACCCTGGAGGGCATTTACGACGAGCTGGAAAAAGTCAGCAACAAGGTGCTGGCCGGCGATGTGACGGACGCCATGGCCGGCGAGGTGCTGGGCGCCATTGCGTTGCATGAGGACATGAACGGCCGCATCCGGCGCAATGTGATGGATACCCGGCGCGCGGTCAGCTTCATGATGCGCAGCAAGATGCTCAACGGCGAACAGTTCGAGGAGGCGCGCCAGATCCTGCGTGACATCGACTCACTGGATTCGCACACCGCCTTCCTGTTTGACAAGATCAACTTTTTGATGGATGCCACGGTCGGTTTCATCAACATCAACCAGAACAAGATCATCAAGATCTTCTCTGTGGCCAGCGTGGCGCTGCTCCCGCCGACCTTGATCGCCAGCATTTACGGCATGAACTTCAAGTTCATGCCCGAGCTGGACTGGGCGCTGGGCTACCCTTATGCGCTGGCGCTGATGGTGGCCAGCGCGCTGGTGCCGATGTGGTACTTCCGCAAACGAGGCTGGCTTAAGTAAAAAAAGGCCTCTAGCCCTTGTACCGATTAGGTTTTCAGCTATAAATTTGATAGTGATGGCAGAAAAGCTGACATGATGGCGAGCGCATAGGGACTGGCCACGTCGCGCACAAAACGGGGGAAGTCGACATGGGCCGCATCGTCCGCGCGATCCGAGATGGTGCGCACCGCGGCAAAAGGTATGCCGTAGTCAAAACAGACCTGGGCCACCGCCGCACCTTCCATCTCCACCGCCAGCGGCGCGTGGCCGCCAGCCAGCAGTCGCTGCTGCAGGGCGTGCAGCTCGGCCGCACCCGAGACAAAGCGGTCGCCACTGGCGATCAGTCCCGCATGCACGGTCGAGCGCGCCCGCCCGGTAATTTGGTTAAATTGGCCTGCAAGCCCTGTCGCAGCTGACTCTGATGCTCTCAAAAGCAGAGCAGTCAAGCCAGGGTCGCAGCCCAGCCGGCTGCGCCCGTAGAGCGGAATCTCGAAGCGCGGAAACAACGGAGAGGCGTCCAGGTCGTGCTGCACAAACTCGGTCGCCACCACCAAATCGCCTACCTGCACGCCGGGGCCGATGCCGCCAGCCACCCCGGTGAACACCACATGGGTGGCGCCCAATCCTTCGATCAGGGCAGTGGTGGTGGTGGCTGCCGCCACCTTGCCAATGCGCGACAGGGCCAGAAGCACGTCCTGCCCCTGCCAACCGCCGCGCCAAATCTCGCGCCCGGCCCGGCGCAGGCACACCGGCTGGGACAGGCAGGCCAGCAGGCCCTGCTGCTCCTCGGCCAGCGCGCTCAGGATGGCCAGGGTCGCCACAAGGTCACCCGGCGCCGGTACTGATTACTCGATGGCCTTGCCCATATCCTCAACCACCTTTTTGGCGTCGCCAAACACCATCATGGTCTTGTCCATGTAAAACAACTCGTTGTCCAGGCCAGCGTAGCCGGCCGCCATCGAGCGCTTGTTGACGATCACGGTCTTGGCCTTGTAGGCCTCCAGAATAGGCATGCCGTAAATGGCGCTGCCCTTGACGTGGGCCGCAGGGTTGACCACGTCATTGGCGCCCAGGATGATGGCCACGTCCACCTGGCCAAACTCGCCGTTGATGTCTTCCATCTCGAACACCTGGTCGTAAGGCACCTCGGCCTCGGCCAGCAGCACGTTCATGTGGCCCGGCATGCGCCCAGCCACCGGGTGAATGGCGTACTTGACGGTGATGCCTT
>RFWA01000095.1 GCA_009922295.1 Betaproteobacteria bacterium | reverse complement strand
GTTGAATTGCTCGTTGCGGGCTTCCATGCCGATCGACTTGGGCACCACAAACAGGCGGATGAAGTCGTTGGGCAGGGTAGGGGCAGCGGTCTTGGTCTTGACATGCAGCGTGTACTTGTCAACCACCTTGGTCTCTTTGACTTGCTTGGTGTAGATCGTCATGCTCATCGGGCCGGTGACGACCGGGATGCGGTCGATCGAGAATTTGACGTCTTCCGCCGTCAACTCTGAGCCGTCGTGAAATTTGACGCCCTGGCGAATCTTGAACTCCCAGGTGGTCTCATCAACTGGCTTCCAGGACACCGCCAGGCCGGGCTTAAGCTGCAATTTTTCGTCGGCCATGACCACGGTGTCAAACACGTGCCTCAAGGCCTCGGCTTGGCCGCCCAGGGTGGACCAATGCGGGTCCATGGAATCCGGGCCGGCCCGAACGCCCATCGTCAGCGTTTGCGCCGACACGGTGCCGCCGAGCATGGCGACAATCAGCCCTGCCAGGGCAAGGTGCTTGCTTTGCTTCACAATTGGCTTCATCAAATACTCCTGTTTGTTTCGATTCCACTGTACAACCCGCTCCAGCCCACACTGTTCTACAAAACTATAACATAGGCTATTCAACCGGTGGCCTAACTGCTCGCCAATGAAAAGTTGTGGCTCACTGTTCTAAATTGATGGTACAGTCCTGCTCGAAAGCGAGGCTATGGCACAGGAGACCATGAGAAACCGCAGAGCTGCACAAGCAAGGGCCGGTACTGGCAGTCAGGCATCGGGAGCGCCAGCAGCGCGAGTGCTGGTGGATCTGGCTGAGTCGCTGGACCGTAACTTGCCAGTTCCTTTGGGTACGCAGCTGCGCGGCTTGATCGAGTTTGGCATTGCACTGGGCGAACTGCCGCCGGGACAAAGGCTGCCTTCCGTGCGCGAGTTGGCAGGTCGCGCCAATGTGGCCCCCATGACGGTGGCGGCGGTGTACACCGAGTTGCGTTTGTCCGGCCTGATCGAAACCAAGCCAGGGGCCGGAACCTACGTGGCCGACGGCCACCGCAGCGATGGCCTGCGCTCAAAGGCCATGCGGACAATGCAACGCCGGGTTGACCGGTTGCTGCAAGAAGCTGAAGCGCTGGGCCTGGCGCCGTCTCTAGTGGCGTCTCTTGTCAATGCACGCGTGGCCCGCAGCCGCCCCACCAGCCGTGCCCTGCGACTGGTCATGGTGGGCAATTTCCTTGATACCACCCAAAAATACGCAGACCGGATCAGCACCTATTTGAAAGAGGGCGATAGCATCACGGCGACCACCCTGGAGGCCTTGCAGCAAGTTACAGACGGGGCTTTCCCCTACGACATCTGCGTCACCTTGGCGCATCGTCGCGGCGAGTTGGAGAACAGGCTACCGGCAGGCGTGCCCGTGGTCGGCCTGAGTTTCATCCCGGCCGAAGAAACCCGTGCGATGCTGGCGTCCATTGATCCATTGGCGCGGGTCGGCATTGTGTCGGTGTACCCCGAGTTCATGGCTCTGATGAAGCTGGGTGTGCTGCGCTTCACTCCCCATGTCGCCAACCCCGAGTTGCGCTTGATGACCGCGCCAGACCTGCAGACATTTTTGACCGGTGTCGACGTGCTGGTGTACGCCAGTGGCGCGGGTGAGATATTGCGCCATTGGCCGGCGGGCCGGCAGGCGATTGAGTTTCGTTACGTGCCTGACCCCCATGCCATCGAGCAGACCCTTATCCCCGCGGTCGAGAGGCTGCGCAGCCAAATTGCGTTTCAAAAGGACAGAACCCATGAAGATCAGTGACATGAATTGGCTCCAGGTCGAGCAGTACCTGGCCACGGATGACCGTGCCGTGGTGCCCATCGGCAGCACCGAGCAGCACGCCTACCTGAGCCTGTCGGTGGACAGCATCCTGAGTGAAAGGGTGGCGGTGGATGCCGCGCAGCCGCTGAACATACCGGTTTTCCCGGTGCTGGCCTATGGCATCACACCTTATTTCATGGCCTATCCCGGCACGGTGTCGCTGCGTACCGAGACCTACCAAAACCTGCTGACCGATATTCTGGATAGCCTGCGCAGCACCGGTTTCAAGCGGATCCTGCTGGTCAACGGCCATGGCGGCAACGCGCCGGGCCTCATCGCGGTCAACGCTTGGTTGGAGGCCAACCCGGGCTGCAAGGTGCGCATCCACAACTGGTGGAATGCGCCCAAAACTTTTGCCAAGGTCAAGGAGATTGATCCAGTGGCCTCGCACGCGTCCTGGATGGAGAATTTCCCCTGCACCCGCCTGGCCGGTGTGCTTCAGCCCGACCAACAAAAACCGATGGTGGACCTGGCCTTGATGCGCACGCTTGGGCCAACCGGCGTGCGCGAATTGATTGGAGATGGCAATTTTGGCGGCTGCTACCAACGCTCGGACGATGACATGGACGCGGTCTGGTCAGTGGCTGTCGAAGAGACCCGTCACCTGATCCACGCACTGTGAACCGAAGCGATAGCATGAACCAAGACACTATTTTGATCTGGGGCGCTGGTGCCGTTGGCGGCACACTGGGCGCGTATTTGGTCCGCGCCGGTGAAGACGTCCTGCTGGTGGACATTGCAGAGGACCACGTGGACGCCATGAACCGTGATGGCCTCGCCATTGAAGGACCGGTTGAGCATTTCACCCAGGCCGTGCGGGCGGCTACGCCGGCGCAGGTCAGCGGTACCTTTCGCCGGGTCATTCTGGCGGTCAAGGCCCATCACACGCATCAGGCGGTGCTTGCCTTAAAACCTCATCTGGCCCACGATGGATCGGTGCTTTCTGCGCAAAACGGTCTCAATGAGTTGGTCATTGCCGAAGCCGTGGGTGCCGAGCGAACCGTGGGCTGCTTTGTCAATTTTGGCGCTGACTGGCTCGGGCCGGGGCGTATCCTGCTGGGCAACCGGGCCACCGTGGCGCTGGGCGAGCTTGATGGCCGAGCCACCGCACGCGCGGCGGATTACCACCGGCTGCTGCAACTGTTTGAGCCGGCCGCCGTTCACACGCCCAACATCTGGGGTTACCTGTGGGGCAAGCTCGGCTACGGTGCCATCCTGTTTGCCACCGCGCTCACAGATGCGTCGATGTCGGACAACCTGGCCTCCGAGCCCCACTTCTCCGTGTTCCAATGCTTAGGTCGGGAGGTTATGGCGGTGGCGTTGCAGCAGGGAGTGACGCCTTTGGGCTTCAACGGTTTCGACCCAGCTGCCTTCATGCCAGATGCCACGCAAGCGATGGCCCGACGCTCGGTGGCGGATATGGCCGAGTTCAACCGCCACACCGCCAAAACCCATTCCGGAATCTGGCGTGACTTGGCCATTCGCAAACGCAAAACCGAAGTCGACGCCCAGATCGCCATCATCTCTCAGATCGGTGCCAAAGGCGGGCTCGCCACACCCACCATTGACCGGCTGGTCACCTTGATTCACGATATTGAGGAGGGCCGCCGGCCCCAGTCCTGGGCGACGCTTGACCTGCTGGTGGCCGCATGAATCTGAATCTGTCGGGCCGTCGGGCCATCGTGACCGGTGCTGCGCAAGGCATCGGACTGAGCATCGTGCAGGCCTTCGTGGCCGAGGGCATGCAAGTGGCGGCGTTTGACATCGACGGCGCTGGCCTGCAGGCCGCGCGGGCAGTCGGTGCCAGCCTGACAACCACGATTGATCTGGCACAGCGCGCCAGCGTGGCCGAGGCTGTCAACGGCGCAGCCAGCCAGTTTGGCGGCCTTGATATTCTGGTGAATTGCGCGGGTGGTGTACGCGGACAAGTCGGACGCCCAATTGAAGACATCACTGAGGAAGACTGGCTGGTGGTGTTTGAGGCCAATGTGCACGGCGCCTTCTGGTGTGCCCAAGCCAGTGCCGGTCACATGAAGCAGGGCGGTTTTGGCCGCATCATCAATATTTCTTCTGGCGCCGGCCTGCGCCCCAGCCTCACCGGCATCCAAGCCTACACGGCCTCCAAGCACGCGCTGGTCGGGCTGACCAAGCAACTCAGCCTGGAGCTTGGGCCGCATGGCATCACCGTCAACAGTGTGGCGCCGGGTTTTGTGTTGTCTAACCCATCCACCCAGCGCCAGTGGGACAGCTATGGGCCAGAAGGCCAGCAGCGGCTGCTCGACAGCATCCACACCAAGCGCCTTGGCCGACCGCAAGACATTGCCAACGCGGTGACTTTCCTGGCCTCGGATGCGGCCAGCTGGGTTTCTGGCCAGGTGCTCAGCGTGGACGGTGGGCGGTCCTGACGTGCCAAGCCACTGCTCTACTCAATCCAACCTTGACGCCTGTCCGCCATGACTCAAAATTTACTGCCCCAATCCGCATTCAGCCTGGCCGTGCACGGTGGTGCCGGCACCATCCTGCGCAGCACCATGACCCCTGCCCGTGAAGCGGCCTACCACGCCGGCCTGCGCCGTGCCCTGGAAGCCGGCCGACTGGTGCTTGCTGCCGGTGGCGCCGCGCTCGATGCCGTCACCGCTGCCGTGATGGCACTCGAAGACGAGCCCCTGTTCAATGCCGGCCGTGGTGCGGTGTTCACCAGCGCGGGCAAGCAGGAGATGGACGCTGCCATCATGAATGGCCGGGACCGGGCAGCAGGTGCGGTTGCAGGTATTTGCGGGCCGCGCAACCCGATCTTGGCAGCGCGCGCGGTGATGGAGCGCACCGAGCATGTGCTTTTGATCGGCGAGAGTGCCCTGGCGTTCTGCCGAGCGCAGGGACTGCCATTTGAAGATACCCCCTATTTTTTCACCCAAGCCCGTTGGCAGGCCCTGCAGGACACCTTGGCCATGCGACAGGCCGGCGTGGACAACCAGGATGCATCGCGCAAGCACGGTACCGTGGGCGCGGTGGCGCGGGACAGCCACGGCCACCTGGCAGCGGCCACCTCCACCGGCGGCATGACGGCCAAGGCCCCGGGCCGCGTGGGTGATACCCCGGTGATCGGGGCCGGAACCTGGGCCGATGACGAGACCTGCGCCCTGTCAGGCACGGGCAACGGCGAGGTCTTTATCCGCTATGCCGCCTGTCATGAAATCTCCGCCAGGATGCGCCACGCCGGGCAATCTCTGGCGCAGGCCGCACAGGGTGTGGTGATGGATGTTCTGGCGCCGCATGGCGGCTCCGGCGGCATCATCGCGGTGGACCGGCACGGCGGCGTATCGCTGCCGTTCAACTGCGCGGGCATGTACCGCGGTGTTGTTCAGGCCGACGGCGTCTTGCGCACGGCGATTTACGACGAGCCTCTGGTGGACTATGTCGCGGTGACCGGCGGCAACAAGCCGTAGGCTTGGAGGCGCCGTTCGCGCACAAAGCCTTCGATCGCTGCAGCAAAGGTCTTGAAGTGCGGTGAGGCCAGGTGGGCAGCAAAAGCCGCTTCATCGTCATAAATCTCGTACAGGGCCACAGTGGCACGGACTGGCGTCGGCAGCAACACATCAAAACGGTGGCAGCCCGGCTCATGGGCCAGTGAAGCCGCGGCATTGATGCGCACCAAGCTGGTGAACTGCGCCAGATGCTCTGGGTGGATATCAAACTCGACCCAGATCACGTAGGCTGAAGTGGCGTTGGCGTCGGGATTAGCGGCAGGCTGGTTCATGCGGGCACTCCTAGGGTGGAAAAGACGTTTACAGCAGCCCGAAGCGGGCCACGATGCGGTCCGGTTCGATGCGGATTGACTTCAAGGTCTGGCGGGCCGCTTGCTCTTTCAGCGAGCCCTCGGTCTTGAGGCTGTAGACAGGGGTGTTGCTGAAGCTGGCTGCAAGCTGGCGGGTGATTGCCGTACGGGCAGCCCCTTCCATGGCCTTGGGAAGCAGGGGTGCCGTCACGGCGTCGAGTTGCGGCGCGTCCAGAAAAAAGGCTTTCTGCGCGTCGTCATAAAGCAGGCCGGATGAGCCCTTGACGTTCGCCGGCATGGCGGGCAGCCCCACCACCTTGATCGACAGTTGGGCCGCAATGCCGATGCGCTCTGGCGGTTGGCCCAGTTTGACCTGCGGCTGCCCCGTCACAGAGACCACCACAAGGCCATCCAGCAGCCGGGTGCTCATGTCTGCCTTGTTCAAGGCCGCCTGCAGATCGCGTTCGGTAAAGCTCAGTTCTATTTCAGCGGGCTTGCCGCCGGCACATGCGCCAAGCAGCAGGACAATGGACAGGCCAATCCAGCCCAGCGTTGCTAAAAGATGTTTCGGCATGGTGGGTTTTACTTCAGTTCGATCGTGCCATTATCTGGCTTAGATGCGGCAGTGCTACCTTGATCTTATGCCATGAGTAAAAGCTGTCGCTCTGCCCTCGCGCTGGCGGGTGGGCGGGCCACCGAAAGGCATTACCAGTCGGCCGTTTCTAGGTGCCTGGTTAAAGCATTCTGTGCCGCTGACGTTCCCGCGCCCGCAAGCTGTTCAAAGGACGAGGGAGTTTGAAACATGGCCGCTAAAACACGACGAGCAATGCCCAAACGCGGGTCGTCTGAGTGCGCATCGTCGGTGGTGTCATTGACACAAAAGAAGTCGATGCTTCCAGAACGCTGTGCAATGTCTTGCAGTGCGTCGGCGGCATCGGGCGCGCCGGTTGAAACATGGGAAAACCGATAGTCTCTGACCTTCGCAAAGCCGTGCAGGAGCGACCAGCGCAACACAAAGTCGGACACCAAGGTTGGGTGCTCCCAACTGCGAAAGACCGTAGAACGAACCGACGAAAAGAGTTCGGGCGCTATGCCCTCGAGCGCCAGCATGACCGACTTGAGCATGGGTCGGGGTGCATGGGCGAACGTACGAAAGTCACCGACATACGGGGGGGTTGCCGATAGGGCGGCATCATGGCGCAACCAGGCAATCGAGCGACGGCAAGCGTTTTCCAGGGCCGTGGAGCCGGGCTGCAAGGCGACGTCGCTGACGGGTGCGTCGTCTGACCAACCCACAAATACGCCGCCTTCAAAAAACCACTTTTTCAGATCCAGCGGCGCACCCAGAAACACATCGTCGTTGAAGTAAATATAGCGCTCTGACAAACCAGGTATGAGATGGATGTAAGACTCAATGTTCCCCGAATCGAAGTTTGGTAACGCGCAGGTAGGCATCAGTTCACGGTGGTCGATGACCGTCAGGCCCGGGTGCCGGCGCAACCATGTCGGCGTCTGCCGGTCGGTCACCAGATACACATGACCATGGCCAGGGAAAAATTGTTCCAATGACCGTAAGCTGTACCGCAGCTCGTCGTTGTCACGAAACCGGCCCTCGACATTGCTGTAGGCTGCCATGTCCACATGGTCGGCAAACTTAAGCCGCTGGAGCGCAAGGCGCCTGCGGGCGCGCCATTGGGCGTCGTCACCGTCAACCCAGAGGTAAACAATATCAACGGGGGGAAAGCTATTCATAGTTAACGATGTTGGTCCGACGGGCATTGATGTCCGCGTTTTGAATGGCCAACATGCAACCAGCACCAGAGATTGATGGTTGGTAGATAAATAAGGAGTTCATTCTAACGAGGGCCGCGGTAAACCCGCTCTTTGGCATGGGGTTTGGATGTCCGGGGGCAGGCTGAAGGTGGCCATCCCGTTGCTGGCGGGCGGCGTGGCTCGCGTTCTCCGGCCCACGCTCGCAAACCCTACTGCCCACCGAGATGGACGTGATGACACACTAAGGAGTGGCCAAATAGTTTGACCTTCTCGATCCTTGAGTGGTGCCCCTCGGACAGCATAAGTAGTGTCATGTTAATATCGCCGACGATATGGAAAAAAGCTGCAGAATCGTTGTGGACACCAACATCCTGGTGGCTGCCACGCGCAATCGACATGGGCCTTCCTTCGCTCTGATGCAACTTGTCCGGACCCGGCGCGTTTTGATGTGCTGCAGTCCGGCCTTGTTCCTGGAGTACGAGGATGTGCTCCAACGTCCCGACCAAAGGGCAGCCTCTGCCTTGAGCGTCAATGATGTCGATGCGATCCTGAATGAGCTGGCGGCCTTGCTGGAGCCGGTTTTGACGCACTACCAATGGCGGCCGCAGCTGCGCGACCCAGCTGATGAAATGGTGCTGGAGGCGGCGGCAAATGCCCGGGTCGGTGCGCTGGTGACCTACAACTTGCGCGACTTCATTCCCGCCAAGCGTTTTGGCATTCAGGTGTTGACACCTGAACAAGCATTCAAGTATTTCGATCTTGCCATTCCGAGGATATGACACCATGAGCAACTACGCCCTTCGCCTCCCGGAATCGCTCAAACAGGCCGCCAAACGGATAGCCGCCAGCGATGACACCACGATGAACCAGTTTTTTGTGGTGGCGATCGCCGAAAAAATCAGCGCCATGGAGACGGCAAAGTTTTTTGAG
>RFWA01000094.1 GCA_009922295.1 Betaproteobacteria bacterium | reverse complement strand
GTCAAGGTGGTCTTGCCGTGGTCAACGTGCCCGATCGTGCCCACGTTGACGTGGGGCTTGGTACGTGCAAATTTTTCTTTTCCCATTTTTCAGTTCTCCGAAAAGTGACTGGACTGTCAATGCAAAAAACATTCAGCGCGTGACAACCAAAAAAGCATTGTCAACGCACCCCAAACTGGTGCCCATTGCGGGAATCGGACCCGCGACCTCTCCCTTACCAAGGGAGTGCTCTGCCACTGAGCCAAATGGGCCGTGTTTAACGCTGCCAGGCACCGTTAAACCAAAAACTTTTTCACTCACTCTGCAAGGCTGGAGCGGGAGACGGGAATCGAACCCGCGTCATTAGCTTGGAAGGCTAGGGTTCTACCATTGAACTACTCCCGCATCGAAGCTGAACGTGTCAACCCCAAGACGCCCCACAATTCGCCCCGCAACTCACTCGACCATTTTCACTGGTGGAGAGGGCTGGATTCGAACCAGCGTACTCGTAAGAGGGCAGATTTACAGTCTGCTGCCATTAACCACTCGGCCACCTCTCCTCGGTGAACCGCAGATTATGCCATGAAAACCAGGGCTTGACGCAAGCCTTCACCCGCTCTCCTCCTGCCAGCGGACCGGCGCCCGTCCTCGTTGTTGAAAGAAGGCATTGGCCTTGCCAAAATGGCCGCACCCGATGAAGGGAGCAGGCGGCCGCAAAGCGGAAAGCGGCGATGGGTGATTGGCTGTCAGCACCAGGTGCTGTGCTGCGGCGGGGCTGCTGTCAATCAGCTCGCGTTTCGCCTGGGCATGTGAGCCCCAAAGCATGAACACCACCGGCGCCTGCTGCGCTGCAAGCCGTTGAACAATGGCGTCGGTCAGGACTTCCCAGCCCCGCTTGGCATGACTGGCTGGCGCGCCCGCCTCCACCGTCAGACAGGTGTTCAGCAGCAGTACGCCTTGGTTAGCCCAGCGTACAAGCGATGCGTCCGGCGTCGGCACGGCCGGGGCGGAGGCGACCAAGCCAGGATCCCCGGCGATTTCCTTAAATAGATTTCGCAGCGAGGGCGGCGGCCGAATACCTGGAGGCACAGAAAAAGCCATGCCCTCGGCCTGTCCCGGCCCGTGGTAGGGGTCTTGCCCCAAGATCACCACCTTGACAGTCGACAAGGGCGTCAGGGCGAAGGCCCGAAAAGGCTCGGGCGGATACACCACGGCACCGCTGACCAGCCGTTCCGACAGGAACCGGCCTAGATTTAAGCCGGTGCTGCTGGCCAGGAATTGATCCAGCAGCGGTCGCCAGTCTGGCGCCACCGAAGAGGTGTCTGGCGGCCAGGCGGTCAGCACAGACGTTGGGCGTTGAGCCTCAAGCGGGCGCAAAGAGTGCGGCCAGCGCTTGGCCAGGGTCTGGGGCACGCATGAAGGCCTCTCCGACCAGGTAGGCGTTGACGCCGGCTGCGCCCAGTCGCAGCACATCGTCACGCGTCGCAATGCCACTCTCGGTGACCAGCAGACGGTCTGCCGGTACCTCGCGCAGCAGGTCGAGTGTGATCTGTATCGACACTTCAAAGGTCTTGAGGTTGCGGTTGTTGACGCCGATGAGATCAGCAGCACGGCGTCGGCCCCCATCACACGCGACTCATAGACCTGGTAGGCGTCAACCACAAAATCTTTTCTCAGGACCGGCAAGTGGCATGACGCACGCGCCTGTTTCAGGTAATCGACCTTACCCTGAAAAAACTGCTGGTCGGTCAGCACCGACAGACAGGCGGCACCGTGCTCGGCATAGGTCTGGGCAATATCAGCCGGCTCAAAATCAGCCCGCAACACACCTTTGGATGGGCTAGCTTTTTTGATTTCGGCGATCACCGCCGGTCGCCCGGCGGCAATTCGGGCACGCATAGCGCCCAGGAAATCCCGGGTCAGAACGCGGGATTCGGCATCGGCCCGGACCTCGGCCAGCGGCTTGCGACTGCGCGCGGCAGCCACTTCTTCATGTTTGACGGCAACAATTTGGGTCAGGATGTCGGACATAGGCGCTCACTTGGAAGCTTGGCGACCGAACAGGGCATTCGGACCAGGCCAAGCGGATTTTCGCAGAAGGTCAGGCCAAGCCCGGTTACCATGAGTTCCCGAGCCGCAGCGGTAGCCGCTGCTGCACCTGACGCCCTAGAGGACCCCCATGTCAAGCACCCTGACACCCCCCCATGGTCTCGCTGATGAACCCAGTCGCGCCGCCTACCGCGACTTCGCGCAACCCGGCATCGACCGGGTCCGCGAGTTCTACCGCAACAACCACACGCACCAGACGGTCGACTTTGTATTGGGCAAAAAAGACCAATGGCTGCAATTCCAGCAACAGCAAATGACACCCTGGGAGGGGCTGGATTACCTGAACACGCTAGTCGACGAGTCGGACCCGGACATCACCCTGCCGCAAATCAGCCACTTGCTGCAGACCGCAGAAGCCATCCGCGCCGACGGCCACCCCGACTGGTTTGTGCTGACCGGCTTTGTGCACGACCTGGGCAAAGTGCTGTGCCTGTTTGGCGAGCCGCAGTGGGCGGTGGTGGGGGATACCTTCCCGGTCGGCTGCCGGCATTCGCAGCGGATTGTCTACCCGGAGTTTTTTGCTGCCAACCCGGACAGCCAGGACAGCCGGTACAACAGCGAGCTGGGTATTTACAGTGCTAACTGCGGGCTCGACAAGGTCCATATGTCTTGGGGCCACGACGAATACCTGTACCACCTGCTCAAAGACTATTTGCCCGAGCCGGCGCAGTACATGATCCGCTACCACTCCTTCTACGCTTGGCATAGAGAGGGGCAGTATCGGCACCTGACCGATGCCCGCGACGACGCGAACTTAGCCTGGGTTCAGAAGTTCAACCCCTACGATCTGTATTCCAAGAATCCGAACCCGCCCGTATTGGCCGAGCTCAAGCCCTATTACGAGGACCTGCTGGCCAAGTACCTGCCGGCCACGCTCAAGCTCTGACGCCACACCCGCATTTATTCCACATACGCCATGACAACAGCCCTGTTAACCACTCACCTGGCCGCCCGGTTGGACTTTGCCATCCGCCTAGCGCGCCAATGCGGTGAACTGGCCGTCAAAGAGGCTGCCCAGTTGCAGATCAGCGCGAAAGGTGCTCACGATGTGTTGACCCAGGCTGACCTCGCGGTTGAGCAGCTGATTCGGGCAGAAGTGGCGCAGGCCTTCGCCGGCGATCTGGTTGTAGGCGAAGAAATGGGCGGTCAGGACGCCGTCGGGGCCGCAGGCAATTTTTGGCTGGTCGACCCGATTGACGGCACTGCCAACTACGCCACTGATGTGCCGCGCTGGTGCATCTCGATCGGCTACCTAGAGGGCGGCAAGCCGGTGCTGGGCGTGCTCTTTGACCCGCACATGGACCGGCTGTACAGCGCAGGGCTGGGTGCTGGCGCATGGCTTAACGGCCGGCCAATGCAGGCCCGCAGCACCATCGCACTCAAGGGCGCCACTGTGGAGCTTGGCTGGTCCCCCCGCAGCCAACCCGCCGATTACCTGGGCAAAGCCGCGGCGCTCTTGAGCGCCGGGTGCGCTTTCACCCGCCGTGGCTCGGGCGCACTGGGGCTGGCTGATGTGGCGGCGGGCCGGGTCGATGGCTACGCCGAACTGCACATCAACGCCTGGGATTGCGCGGCCGGTATCCTGCTGGTGACCGAGGCAGGCGGTCAGGCCAACGATTTTTTCACGCCGGAGGGCATCCGAAACGGTGGCCTGCTGGTAGCCAGTGCCCCGGGGCTGTACAGCGCCTTGCACGCCCTGATGGCCGGTTAAGACATCCATCCGCTCTGGTTTGTACGGATTGACCGCTATTGACCCATCGCTTATGGTGATATAGATTAGTCGGCTGGCCTGTACCTGCCCAATTGCATGCACTTTTAGGAGTTATTGAATGCGCCCATCTCTGATATCGAGCCTGTTGGCACTGACGTTCGGGCTGTTGACCTTACCCGCCCAAGCGCAAGGTAAATTAACGGTTTATTGCGGCTCAGACGAGGCTTGGTGCCAGCAGGCCAAAACCGAGTTCGAAAAGAAGACGGGCATTGGCGTCGACATGACGCGTAAGAGCTCGGGCGAAATCTATGCTCAGGTCAAGGCCGAGTCGACCAACCCCAAAGGCGACATCTGGTGGGGCGGAACCGGGGACCCGCATCTTCAGGCCGCTGAAGAGGGCCTGACCCAGGCCTATGTGTCAGAGTCCCGGACCCAACTGCACGACTGGGCCAATCGGCAGGCGGTGGCCTCCAAGGTGCGCACTGTGGGCATCTATTCGGGCGCGCTGGGCTATGGCTACAACGAGGAACTGCTCAAAAAACAGAACCTGCCGGTGCCGAGCTGCTGGAAAGACCTGATCAAACCCATCTACAAAGGCAAGGTCCAGGTGGCCAACCCCAACTCATCGGGCACCTCTTACACCATGCTGGCCACCATGGTGCAGATGATGGGCGAAAAGGAAGCCTTTGATTATCTGAAGGCACTGCACAAGAATATTAACCAGTACACCAAATCGGGCTCGGCGCCGATCAAGGCCGCGGGTTCAGGTGAGACAGTGATCGGCATTGTGTTTGTGCACGACGCTGTGGCCGTGGCCGAGGCCGGTTTCCCGATCAAGTCCGTGGTGCCGTGCGAAGGCACGGGCTACGAAATCGGTTCGATGAGCATCATCAAAGGTGCGCGCAATTTGGACAACGCCAAAAAGTTTTACGAGTTTGCGCTGACTGCTGAGTTCCAGAACAAGGCCAAGGACGTCAAATCCTTCCAGGTGATGTCCAACAAGGCCGCCATCAGTTCGCCCAAGGCGCCGGACCTGGCAAAGATCAAGCTGATTGACTACGACTTCGTCAAATACGGCTCGGCGGCCGAGCGGCGGCGGCTGCTGAAAAAATGGGACGACGAGATTGGTGCTCTGCCCCGCTGAGCTGTTTGACGGTTTGAGCCGCCGACCGTCGCCTTTGTGAGCGCGCAGGCACACCGCCTGGATGCCCAGGCCCTGGGTACGGCTATGGCTACCCTGATCGGGGTGGCTCTGTTGCCTTGGTACGCCATCGAGGACGGCTTTTGGGCTGTCAAGTGGCTGCTGAGCGGGTACCCGCTGGCCACTGAATCTGCACCTGCGCTGTTTCTGTGGCTCAAGGGGACCAACCTGTGGCTTCTGCCGGTGGCGCTGATTGGGTTGGCGGCGCTGGTGGCCGTGCTGCGGCGCCCACCGGCGGCCACGCTGGGCCGGCTGTTGGTGCTGCTGGGCGGCCTGGGCCTGGGCTACCTGCTGGCGCAAGGCTTTCTGTTTGGCCTCAAAGGCTGGAACGCTGTCTGGCTGAACAACTGGCTTGGCGAGTCAGAGCAACGGCAGTTTGGCATGGGCTACGGGGCGTTTTTGGTCGGCGGCAGTTTTTTATTTTTATTGACCCGCGGCCTGGCGCTGCGCGGGCTGGTTGGCGGCGACGCCTTTGTGACGGGTTCGCTCGGCCTGGTGATTGCCCTGACCCTACTCTTCATTGGCTTGCCGGTGCTGCAGATGCTGGTGATGCCATTCCGGGCGGAAGACGGTGCTTGGTCGATGGCCCCCTTTGTCAGCCGTCTGGTCGAGCCGAAAATCTGGCGCCTGACCTGCCTAAGCACTGGCGCGAGTTGCGGCGTGGCCTGGAACACGCTGGTGCTGGGCATCACGGTCGGCCTGTTATCCACCCTGCTCGGGCTGGCCTTTGCCCTGGTGCTGACGCGCACCGGGGTGCGCTTTCGCGGCCTGTTCAAGTCGCTGTCTCTGCTGCCCATCATCACGCCGCCCTTCGTGATCGGCCTGTCGCTCATCCTGCTGTTCGGGCTGTCGGGCAACGTCACGCAATTTGTCGCAGGCCAACTGGGGCTGGAGCCCACCCGCTGGGTCTATGGCTTCACCGGCGTGTTGATCGCGCAGCTGCTGTCGTTCACGCCCATTGCCTTTCTGGTTTTGATCGGGGTGGTGGAGGCCATCAGCCCCTCCCTGGAAGAAGCGGCGCAAACCCTGAACGCCAACGCCTGGCAGACCTTTCGCACCGTGTCGTGGCCGCTGATGCGACCCGGCTTGGCCAACGCCTTTCTGCTCGGCTTTATTGAGAGCATGGCCGACTTTGGCAACCCGCTGGTGCTGGGCGGCAACTTCAACGTGCTGTCGACTGAGATCTTTTTCTCAGTGGTGGGCTCCCAGAATGATCAGTCGATGGCCGCGGTGCTGGCCATCATCTTGCTGGTCTTTACCGTCGGCGCCTTCTATTTGCAGCAACGCTGGCTTGGCCGGCGAAGCTACACCTCGGTCAGCGGCAAGGGCGACGGCGGCATGCACCCCCTGCTGCCCAAACGAATTGCGATCCCGGCCCTGACCATCACCACCGCTTGGGCCCTGTTCACGGTGGTGGTGTACCTGATGATTGTGTACGGCAGTTTTGTGCAGTTGTGGGGCCGCGACTACACACTCACTCTCAAACACTACCTCGGCGCCTTCTCCATCGCCTATGGCGAGTTTGGCCTTCGCTGGCAGGGCTCGGCCTGGAACAGCTTCTGGACCACACTGCAAATTGCCACCATCTCGGCACCTTTGACCGCTGCCATCGGCCTGATCACCGCCTGGCTGCTGACGCGCCAAAATTTTCGCGGCAAACAGCTGTTTGAGTTCGGCACGATGCTGAGTTTTGCCATTCCGGGCACGGTGATTGGCGTGAGCTACATCATCGCCTTCAATGTGCCGCCGATCGAGCTGACCGGCACCGCCGCCATTCTGGTGATCTGCTTTGTGTTCCGCAACATGCCGGTGGGTGTGCGCTCGGGCATTGCCTCGCTGTCGCAGATTGACAAAAGCCTGGACGAAGCCTCACTGACGCTGGGCGCGAGCTCCTGGACCACCTTCCGCCGCATCACGCTGCCGCTGATCCGGCCGGCCATCCTGTCGGCGCTGGTCTACAGCTTTGTGCGCAGCATGACAGCCATCAGCGCGGTGATTTTTCTGGTCAGCGCCAAGCACGACCTGGCCACCAGCTACATCATCGGGCGGGTGGAGAACAATGAATACGGCGTGGCGATTGCCTACGCTACGGTGCTGATTGTGGTAATGCTGGCCGCCATCGGCCTGTTTCAATGGCTGGTTGGCAGCCGGCGTCTGGGGCGCCGGGGCATGCAGCAGGATTCCACCATGCTTGCGGGAGGCGCATGACTATTTCAAATCGCAAAGGACCGGCCCGCGTGGTCTTTGACCAGGTGAGCAAACGCTACGGCAACAAGGTGACAGCGGTCGACCAGATCTCGCTCGAGTTCCCGGCCGGCACCCTGGTCACGCTGCTGGGCCCGTCAGGCTGCGGCAAGACCACCATCCTGCGCATGATCGCCGGGCTGGAGATGGCCAGCAGCGGGCGCATCCTGATTGGTGACGACGACGTCACCCGCCTGCCGGCCACGGCGCGCGATGTGTCCATGGTGTTCCAGTCGTACGCGCTGTTTCCGCACATGACGGTGCTGCAGAACGTGAGTTATGGTTTGCAGATGTCAGGCTTTGCCAAAGACGTGGTGGCGGCCAAGGCGCAGGATGTGCTCAAGCAGCTGGGCTTGGGTGTGCTCAGCGCGCGTTACCCGAACGAACTCTCGGGCGGGCAGCAACAGCGGGTGGCGGTGGCACGCGCCATCGTGCTGGAGCCGCGTGTGCTGCTGTTCGACGAGCCCCTGTCCAACCTGGACGCCAAGCTGCGCCGCTACGTACGGCAGGAAATCCGCGACCTCCAGCAGTCGCTGGGCTTGACCGTGGTTTATGTGACGCACGACCAGGAGGAAGCGCTGGCGGTCTCAGACACCGTGGTGGTGATGAACAACGCCACGATTGCCCAACAGGGCAGCCCACGCGAATTGCATGACCGGCCCAAAACCCGCTTTGTGGCGGATTTCATTGGCGGCGCCAACGTGCTGCCCTGCGAGGTGGCGAACGTGGCCGGCGACCTGGCCAAGGTGCAACTGGGCACGCTGTCCCTGCAAACCCGCCACTGCGCCGGCACCGCACCGCAGCGCCACCTGGCAGTGCGCCCGAACACCGTCAGCCTGCTGCCAGCCGGCAGCCCGGACACGCTCGACGGCGTGGTGAGCAAGGCGATTTATGTGGGCGAGCAAATGGAGTACCTGGTGCAGACCGCGCTGGGCGAGCTGTTCGTCACCTCGGCCGATACCGAGCACCCGTTTGCTCCTGACACTCCGGTGGCGGTGGCATTGCGTCAGAGTGATGTGGTGTTGCTGAGCGACTGAGCTGCTCTATTCAGTGTCTGCCGGTCGTGGTGATACCGGGGTTCAGCGACTGCTCGCGTGTTTGGCGCTCCGGTCAAGGCGGCGCCGGGCTGAGCGACTGCGCTCGT
>RFWA01000093.1 GCA_009922295.1 Betaproteobacteria bacterium | reverse complement strand
CGCCTGTTCGATCTCAACCCCTCTATCGACATCGGCATCGCACCGGAACAGGGCACCTTTGCTGATATGTTCTTGCTGATGTGCCTGTTTCGCGACAGCCCGCCGATCAGCAGCAGGGAGCAGGCCGAAAACGACGAAAACAAGCGTCGTGTGGTGAACCACGGCCGCGCCCTGATTCAGGCTGAAATTGGAAGCGGTGGAAGCGGTGGAAGCGAGGGGCGCGGTGTTGGTCGTGGACATGGCATTGGGTCGATCCCGACCTGATTCGGAAAATGCTATAAATTATATAGCTTAAACCCTATATTTCATAAGGGCTGGAGCCCGATTTTTCCTAAATTTAGGGTTGGTCTCGGGTACCGATTGTCAGGCGTAATACTGCGCCACAAAGCCCTCAAAACTACCCTGTTCGTGATCTTCTAATTGCGATTGCCGGGCAATTGACGCTTGCACACTGGTGTCGAACTGGGCCTGGGTGTCGCTGTCAAGCGGCTTAGCCAGTAATTGCGCCTGGTGCTGGCGCGCCAAAGCCATGCTGTAGCTGCTAAAGCCACCGGCCTGGCGTATGCCATCGAGCACCTGGGCCGAGGGGGTGAGCTCGGGGTGGTCGATGCGCTCGCGCAGCAGGCGCAGCGTGTCGGCGTACTGCGTGCCGCCGTAAGCGCTGTCCAGCATCTCGGCAAACGGCAGCATGTCGTTAAAGAGGCTGTGGGCCAGTGGTCGCATGGCTTGCTCACGGTTGTGGGCCAGCAAATGCAAGTCCGGGGCGCGGCCGTGGTTCACCACACGTCGCTTGTTTTCGTCGTTCTCGGCCTGTTCGCGGCTGCTGATCGGCGGGCTGTCGCGAAACAGGCACATGAGCAAGAACATATCGGCAAAGGTGCCCTGTTCCGGTGCGATGCCGATGTCGATAGAGGGGTTGAGATCGAACAGGCGCACCTCGACGTACTCCACGCCATAGCGCTGCAGGGCCTTGGCCGGACGCTCGCCGTGTGGCGCCACCCGTTTGGGCCGGATGCCCGCATAAAACTCGTTTTCGATCTGCAGCAGGTTGGCATTGAGCTGCTTCCAGCGCTCACCGTCGCGCACGCCAATGGCCTCATAGAAGGGGTCGGGCGTACGAATGGCCGACTCCAGGGCCTGGGTGTATTCGGCCAGTGAGTTGAAGCTGACTTGCAAATTGGCCTGGGCCCGGTTCTGGTAGCCGAGGTCGCTCATGCGCAGGCTGGTGGCGTCTGGGCCGTAGAGCGTGCCGGGCACCAGCGTCAGCAGCTCGGACTTGCGTCCTTGCAGAAACGACTCGCACAGCGCCGGCGAGGCACCAAAGAGGTAGGGGACCAGCCAGCTGTAGCGCAGAAAATTGCGAATCAGGCCAAAGTAGCGCTCACTGACAAAGTCCAGCTCGGGCTGGGTGGGCGGACACAGATCCTTCAGAATGGCCCAGAACGCTTGTGGCAGGGACCAGTTGTAGTGGGCGCCAGCAATCGTCTGCATGTGGCGACCGTAACGCAAGCCCAGTCCCTCGCGATAGACTGACTTGAACCGGGCGGAATGCGAGTGGCCGTAATCGGCAATCGGTATATCGGCCTCAGCGCCGAGTTGACAGGGCATGGAGCCGGCCCACATCAGCTCGTTACCGAGCTGATGTGCGCTGTAACGGTGCAGCTCCCGCAAAAACGTGAGCGGAAACGCGCTGTCCTGCGAGGGCGGTGTGATGAACTCCAGCAGCGCTTCGGAATAGTCGGTGGTGATCCAGGGGTGGGTCAGCTTGGCGCCAAGCGCCAAAGGGTGGGGTGTGGTGGCCAACTGGCCGCTGGCGTCCACGCGCAGGCATTCGCGCTCGTAACCCCGCGTGATGCCTAGCAGGACTTGGGCCTGTCCGCTACCGGCAAACTGGCGCGCCGCGTCGCAGCAGGTGAATGTCAACATGGATTCGCACTTCCTCTAGAAACGGCGCGAGTATGGCAGTTTTAGCCAAGGTCTGCCCGTTGTGGATCAATCGCATAGGTCAAGAGCGGGGGCGGCAGACCATGGACAATAGCGCCATGTCCTACCTGCCTGACTTCATTGCCCCCGCCCGTTTCAGCGACCCGGCCGCCGCGCTGGCCAAGGCGCGCGAGATTTACGACGGCAGCCTGGCCCACCTGCGAAGTGCCATGCGCCGGTTTGTGGCGGGTGAAACCTTGCCAGGGCATGTGCGCGCCTGCTACCCTTTTGTGCGGGTGCAGACCGACACCGTTTCGCGCACGGGCCTGCTGAAAAATGCGGGCCTGAGCTACGGTTTTGTTGCGGGCCCAGGCCGTTTTGAGACCACGCTGACGCGCCCCGACCTGTATGCCGACTACTACCTGGAGCAATTCACGCTGCTGATTCAAAACCACCGGGTTGAGCTGGAGGTGGGCACCAGCTCGCAGCCTATTCCGGTGCATTTTTCTTTTGCCGATCAAGACCATGTCGAAGGCAGCCTGAGCCCCGAGCGTCGCCAGTTGATGCGCGATGTGTTCGACCTGCCCGATCTGGCCGCCATGGACGACGGCATTGCCAATGGCACCTACGAGCCACGCCCGGGTGAGCCGCAGCCGCTGGCCCTGTTCACCGCACCACGGGTGGACTATTCGCTGCAGCGCTTGCGCCATTACACCGGCACTGCGCCACAGTTTTTCCAGAACTTTTTACTCTTCACCAATTACCAGTTCTACATCGACGAATTCGTCCGGCTCGGCCATGAAGCCATGGCAGACCCTGGCAGCGAGTACATCGCCTTCATTGAGCCGGGCAATGTGGTGACCCGGCGCGTCGGCAGCGACGCCGTGGCATCTGACGCCCTGGGAAAGTTGCCACCGCGACTGCCGCAAATGCCGGCTTACAACCTGACGCGCGGCGACCGGAGTGGCATCACCATGGTCAACATCGGTGTCGGGCCCGCCAACGCCAAGACCATCACCGACCACATCGCGGTGCTGCGGCCGCACGCGGGCGACTATGTGCTGGCCCATGGCTATGTGCGCGAGGACCATGTGCTGGACGAGGAACTGCCGCTGTGGGTGCCGATACCGGCCCTGGCCGAGATTCAGGTGGCGCTGGAGGCAGCGGTGTCGCAGGTGACGCAACTGCAGGGCGCCGAGCTCAAGCGAGTGATGCGCACCGGCACCGTGGCGAGCACCGACAACCGCAACTGGGAGTTGCTGCCCGACAACGGGCCGCAACGCCGCTTTAGCCAGAGCAGGGCGGTCGCGCTGGACATGGAGAGCGCCACCATTGCCGCCAATGGCTTCCGGTTTCGGGTGCCCTATGGCACCCTGCTGTGCGTCAGCGACAAGCCTTTGCATGGCGAGATCAAGCTACCGGGGATGGCCGACCATTTTTACCGGGAGCGGGTGGACCAGCACTTGCGCGTTGGCATTCGGGCCCTGGAGTTGCTGCGAAATCAGGGCGTGGACCAGTTGCACAGCCGAAAATTGCGCAGCTTTGCCGAAGTGGCCTTTCAATAAGCCAGGCGCATGCTCATGACCCCCCCTCTTTTTTCAGCCAGGCATTTGTCCAAGCGCTATGGCGCCACCACCGTGGTGGATGACCTGTCCTTTGACATTGCCCCCGGCGAATGCCTGGGCGTGATCGGCCCCAATGGCGCTGGCAAGACCACCACCATTCGCATGTGCCTGGGGCTGTCCGTGCCCGATGGCGGCACGATCGAGGCGTTGGGCGGCCAGATGCCGCGCGATGCGCTGGCCATCAAGGCGCAGCTGGGCGTGGTCAGCCAGATGGACACACTGGACCCGGATTTCAACTGTGCTGAGAACCTGCTGGTTTATGGCCGCTACTTTGGCATGAAAGACGCCCAGATCCGGGCGCGCATTCCGGCTTTGCTGGAGTTTGCCTCGCTCACGCACAAGGCGAAGGCCAAGCCGGGGGAGTTGTCTGGCGGCATGAAGCGCCGGCTCAGCCTGGCGCGTGCGCTGGTCAATGACCCACGCTTGCTGCTGCTCGATGAGCCCACCACCGGCCTCGACCCCCAGGCCCGCCACCTGATGTGGGAGCGCCTTCAATTGCTGTTGCAGCAGGGCAAATCCATTTTGCTGACCACCCATTTCATGGATGAAGCTGAGCGGCTGTGCTCCCGGCTGCTGGTGCTCGACCATGGCCGAAAAATTGCCGAAGGGGAGCCGCGGGCCCTGATTGCGCAGCACCTGGAGCCTGATGTGGTTGAGGTTTTTGGTACCGGTGCTGCAGAGTTGCTCACCTCTCCCCTGCGGGCCATGGCGGGCCGGGTGGAGCAAAGCGGCGAAACCGTGTTTTTCTACACGCAGGACGCCAAGCCGCTGCTGCAAGCCTTATCGGCTCACCCGCAATTGCGTACCCTGCACCGGCCAGCCAATCTGGAGGATTTGTTCCTCAAGCTGACCGGGCGCCAGATTCGGGAAGAGGGTTGACATGAGCACGACCGATATCACGTCAACTGCGCCCAGCATCTGGCGTGCGCCGCAGCTGTCGCTGCGCTTTTGGCCGGTGTTTTTGCGCAACCTGCTGGTCTGGCGCAAGCTGGCGATTCCCAGCCTGGTCGGCAATATCGCCGAGCCGCTCATGTGGCTGGTGGCGTTTGGCTATGGCATGGGGGCCCTGGTTGGGCAGGTCAGCGTGGCTGGTGCTGATGGCAGCACGGCGGTAAAGGTGCCCTATATTCTGTTTCTGGCCAGCGGATCGATCTGCATGAGCGCCATGAATGCGGCGACCTTTGAGGCCCTGTATTCGGCGTTTTCGCGCATGCATGTGCAGAAAACCTGGGACGGCATCATGAATGCTCCTGTCAGCCTGGACGATGTGGTGCTGGCCGAGATGCTGTGGGCCGCGTTCAAGTCGCTGTTCACCGTGAGTGCCATTCTGGTGGTGATGCTGGCCTTGGGCATCAGCGCCAGCCCTAAACTGCTGCTAGCCTGGCCGATTTTGCTGGGTGTGGGCATGACCTTCAGTTGCATTGCGCTGGTTTTCAATGCCCTGGCCAAAGGCTATGACTTTTTCACCTACTACTTCACGCTGTGCCTGACGCCCATGATGTTCCTGAGCGGTATTTTTTTCCCGCTGGAACAGCTGCCAGTTGCCGTGCGGCTGGTGTCGCAATGCCTACCGCTGACCAACGCCGTGGCCTTGGTGCGGCCTCTGTTCATGGACCAGTGGCCGCCGCAGGCACTGCAGCATGGCCTGGTCTTGGTGTTTTACGCGATCGCCGGCTTCTGGCTGGCGCTGGCGCTGACGCGCCGGCGCTTTCGCGGCTGACTCGGCTCAGTGGTTGTCGCGCGGTACAAAAGAGCCGCGCCGGCCCACCAGGAAGTCAAGGTCGACGCCTTCGTCGGCCTGCAGCACATGGTCGACGTACAGTTTCCAGTAGCCGCTGTCCAGCGGCGGCGGTGGCGCCTTCCACTCGGACAGGCGCCGGTTCAGCTCTTCATCGCTGATTTTTAGCTCTAGCCTGCGGTTGGGGACATCGAGTTCGATCATGTCGCCATTGCGCACCACCGCCAGCGGTCCGCCAGCGGCAGCCTCGGGGGCGGTGTGGAGGATCACGGTGCCATAGGCGGTGCCGCTCATGCGGGCGTCGCTTAGGCGAACCATGTCGGTGATGCCCTTGCGCAAGACCTTGGGCGGCAGTGGCATGTTGCCCACTTCTGCCATACCCGGATAGCCTTTGGGGCCGCAGTTCTTCAACACCAGCACGCAGGTCTCGTCGACGTCCAGCGATTCGTCGTCGATCAGGCGGTGGAACTCTTCGATGTCCTCAAACACCACGGCGCGCCCGGTGTGGACCATCAGCGCCGGGGTAGCGGCGCTGGGTTTGATCACCGCCCCGCGAGGCGACAGGTTGCCGCGCAGCACGGCGATGCCGGCTTTTTCCATGAAAGGCGCATTCAGCGGCTTGATCACGTCTTGGTTGAAATTTTCTGCCCCGGCAATATTCTCACCCATGGTTTTGCCGTTGGCGGTGATGGCGTCTAGGTGCAGGTCAGCAGCGATTTCTTTCATCACCGCAGGCAGGCCACCGGCATAGCAGAAGTCTTCCATCAGGTATTTGCCTGAGGGCTGGAGATTCACCAGGCAGGGCATTTCGCTGCCCAGACGGTCAAAGTCTTCCACGGTCAGCTTCAAGCCGATACGCCCAGCCATGGCGATCAGGTGGATCACCGCGTTGGTCGAGCCGCCGATCGCGGCCAGGGTTTTGATGGCGTTCTCAAAGGCCGGCCGTCGACCGCCGGGTAGGCGGCGTTGCCGGGCAGGCCTACGCCCAGCGCTTCAATCATGCTGGCCATGGTGCTGGCTGTGCCCATGGTCATGCAATGGCCGTGGCTGCGGTGCATGCAGCTCTCGGCCTCCAAAAATTCTTGCAGTTTTAGGGTGCCGGCACGCACCTGCTCGCTCATGCTCCAGACGCCGGTCCCTGAGCCTAGCTCCTGACCGCGCCATTTGCCGTTGAGCATGGGGCCGCCGCTGACCCCGATGGTGGGCAGGTCGACGCTGGCAGCACCCATCATGAGCGATGGGGTGGTTTTGTCGCAGCCCATTAACAGCACGACGCCGTCGATCGGGTTGCCACGGATGCTTTCTTCGACGTCCATGCTGGCCAGGTTGCGGTACAGCATGGCGGTGGGGCGCAACAGCACCTCACCCAAGGACATCACCGGAAACTCGAGCGGAAAGCCGCCGGCCTCGTAGACGCCGATCTTGACCTGCTCGGCGATGGTTCGAAAGTGGGAGTTGCAGGGGGTGAGTTCACTGAAGGTGTTGCAGATGCCGATCACCGGCCGACCTTCGAACTGGTCTTGCGGGATGCCCTTGCCCTTGAGCCAGCTCCGGTAGGCAAAGCCGTCGCGGTCCTGGCGGCCGAACCATTGCTGGCTGCGGAGTTCTTCGGGTTTTTTCTTGGGTTTGGTGGTCATGATTTGCTTTGTCTCCGTTATTAGGGGGTCAAACAGGGTTTACCCGAAAGCCCGGCGGTTCGCATTAATCATATGATATTTGATTACGATCTATTGAAGTAGGCTGACGTGGCCGGGGAGCCATCTGACGCTGCCATGTGTTGAACCAGAGAATTTTGAATGCAAATCTTGCCCCGCTATTTTTTCAAGTTGCTGGAATTCCTGGTGGTGATTCTCATGGTGGCCATGGTGGTAATGGTGTTTGGCAATGTGTTTTTGCGCTATGCCTTCAACTCGGGCATCACCATTTCGGACGAGATGTCGCGCTACTGCTTCATCTGGCTCACCTACATTGGCGCCATGGTGGCCATGCGCGAAGGCGGGCATCTGGGCGTTGACACCCTGGTCAAACACTTGCCGCGGGGCGGAAAAAAAGCTTGCTTGTTCCTCAGCGAGAGTCTGATGCTGTATTGCAACGGCCTGTTTATGTTGGGCACCTGGAAGATGCATGACTTGCAAGTGACCAATGTGTCGCCGGTGGCCGGTTTGTCCATGATCTGGGTCTTCGGTATTGGCTATGTGGTCAGCCTGGTGATGGGCATGATGAACATCCGCATGCTGTACCGCTTGCTGAGTGGGCGCATCACCGAGGCCGAGCTGGTCCAGGTGGTGGAAGCCGAAGGGCTGGCCGACGTCGAGAAGACCTTGCAAACCGCCAAAGCCTGAGCCAAGCACCATGACCGTCTCTGTCTTCATCCTGAGCCTGCTCGCCGCCATGGCCATTGGCATGCCGATCGCCTATGCCCTGCTGGTGTGTGGCATCACCCTGATGGCTTTTTTGGCTGCCACCAGCGGGTTGGTCATTTTTGACAGCCAGATCTTGGCGCAGCGTTTTGTGGAGGGGGCCGACAACTTCCCCTTGTTGGCCGTGCCCTTTTTCCTGCTGGCTGGCGAGTTCATGAACGCAGGTGGCTTGAGCCGCCGCATTGTCAACCTGGCCATGGCCTGGGTGGGGCACTTTAGGGGTGGTCTGGGCTATGTGACGGTGATTGCCGCCGTCATCATGGCGTCGCTGTCGGGCTCGGCTGTGGCTGATACGGCGGCCCTGGCGGCCCTGCTGATCCCTATGATGCGGGCTGCTGGCTATGACATCGGTCGCGCATCCGGACTGATTGCCTCGGGCGGCATCATCGCGCCGGTCATTCCCCCCTCCATCGGCATGATCGTCTTCGGCGTGGCGGGAAATGTCTCCATCACCAAGTTATTTTTGGCGGGCATCGTGCCCGGCATCCTGATGGGCGTGGCCATTGGGGTGACCTGGTGGTGGCTGGCGAAGAAGGAAAACGTGGTGCCAGGTCGCAAGGTGCCTATGCCAGAACGCTTTCGCATCACGGCTGAGGGTGGTTTTGCCGTGGCGCTGCCCGTGGTGATCATTGGCGGCATGAAATTCGGCGTGTTCACCCCCACCGAGGCGGCAGTGGTGGCGGCGGTTTACAGCTT
>RFWA01000092.1 GCA_009922295.1 Betaproteobacteria bacterium | reverse complement strand
AATGGGGAGGCATCGGGCCACTGGCCCAGCAGCATGCATGTCCGGAGTGCCTCAATGGGTAAGGTCAGCGGGTTTAGGTACAGCAAAGCCTGCACCGAGCTCGGCAAAGAACTGGCCGGGAAAAGCACCGGCGTCAAAAATAGCATCAGGTTCAGCAGCGGCCCGATCACCTGAGCAAGATCGCGCAGGTAAACGCCCACCGCCGCCATGATCCAGCCCAGGCACAACAAAGCCGGCACAATGACCAACAAGGCCAAGGGCGCTGCTATGGCGCTCAGTGGCAGGCTCCCCTGAGCCAGCCAGATGCCCATGGCCAGCACCAGCGTCCCCAGCACAGCATTGAAAAGCCCGCTGGCAATATTTACCCAGACCAGGCTCTCCAATGGAAACACCACCCGCTTCACCAGGTTCGGCTGCTCCAGAACCAGCTTGGGCGACCGACCGACCACCTCTGAAAAGAAATTGAACAGTACCAGCCCAGCCAGAATGTTCAATGCAAACAGGCTGGTCGACTCACCAGCCCCCGGCCAGCGCGCCTTGAAAATATCGCGAAACACCACGGTATAGGTGGCCAGCATCAACAGCGGCAACAGCAGGCTCCACGCAAGCCCCAACAGCGAACCCTTGTAGCGCCCCAGCACATCGCGACGTGCCAATTGCGTGATCAAAAAGCCGTTTTGGGCAGGAAGCAGCGGGTACGTGGCGGCCCACAGGCGTCCAGGGTGAAAATTCATTTTTGCGGATCCTTACGCCCTGCGGCCACATCATTCACGAACGCCGGGTCATCCACCCGAAGGTCACTACCGTCGCGCTCCACCACACCGCGCCCCTGAAGCAACTGAAATACCCTCGAGACCGTCTCCCGGCTCGCATTGACCATGATCGCCAACTCCTGATGCGTCGGCGCATTGCGCACCCGCACTACACCATTTTGCAGGTGAAACATCAGCTCCAACTGCGCGCAAACCCGTTGCAAGGGGTTGGCTAAACCCAGAATGCGCCTTTGCGCTGAAGTTTGCCGTAGCCTGGCCGCGAGCGAGTTGCACAAGGCCTCCGCCAGGCGCGGCGACGCGAAAAGAATGGGTTTGATCAGGTCTTTCGGGATACTAACCACCCGAGACCTAGACACCGCTGTCACATACTCCGGCTGGGGCGCCGAGTCGATCACAGCCACCTCCCCGAAATAGTCCCCAGGCTGAATGAAAAAAATACCAACCTCACGCGCATCCGATGTGAAATCCACTCCCTGCAGCCGTCCTTCAATCAAAAAGCACAGCGCTTTGGGGTAGCCACCTTTCTTCAGAACAACCTCCCGTTTTGCAAAAACCTGCTCGGTGGCCTGCTGAGCCATATTGTCAAGCGTGACCTTGGGCAGGCTGGAGAGCAAAGGTAAACGTACCAATATCTCGGAGGGAATAGGCATCTGTCTGATTGGAGAGGGTCACCGATTGTGCACGATGGCGCCCGACACGGTGCCACCATTGTTGTCCCAACGGCACCAGACCAAGTCTGTGACCGGGCTCACAGACGCAAGCCACCGAATCTTGGTAACCTCCCGATTCAAAGTCCAAGTTCCCGATGCGCCTACCGTCTTTTACCTTCTGTTGCAATGCTCTGGTCAGCCTGTTGCTGACCTTGGGCGCGGCTTCAGTTCGCTCGCAAGCGGCGCCGGTAGGGGAGGTCACCCTCACCATCGGGCAGGCCGTGATTGTCTCCAGTGCCGGGCTGACCACCTTGGCACGGACTGGCTCCGCCATCCATGTGGGCGACAACGTCGAGACCGCCCAGGGTGGCCACGCCCACATCCGCTTTGTCGACGGTGCCCTTGTCAGCGTAAGACCAACCAGCCGCCTTGCCGTTGAAGACTACAGTTTTGACCCCTCCCACCCCGAGAGGTCTACCGTTCGCTTTACGCTGCACCGTGGCGTCACTCGTGCCATTTCTGGCTCTGCGGCCGAGGCCGCCAAAGAACGGTTTCGGCTCAACACCCCGCTGGTGGCCATAGGGGTTCGCGGCACTGACTTTGTCGTCAGCTCGGTCGATGGTCTCACCACCGCGACTGTCAACCAAGGCGCCATCGTCATCGCGCCATTTGGGGTTGGCTGCTCGGCCCTGGGTCTGGGCCCTTGTAGCTCTGGCGGATCGCGGTACCTTTCGGCAAACATGGGCAATCTTTTCGCGGAGTTCAGCAGCGCGCTCACGCAGCCCGAAATCCGTCTGTTACCAAAGCTGCCCGCGCTCACGAGTCCAGGCCCGGCAGTGGTGCTTACCAGCAACAGTCTTGTTGTCAATGCCCCGGCTACCCTGTCCTTCGTCGCCAAGGTTAGTGCCAGCGACATGGAGGCCGTTGTCGCCAACGGTGGTCCGCAAGACTTTGTGCGGCGACCGTCGGGGGAGAGCCAATTGGTGGCGCAAATCATCACCGATTCTGCTAAAGCCATCACCGCGCCACCGCCAGCGGTAAGCCCACCCGTTGTTGTTCCGCCGCCCGTGGTCGTGGTGCCTGTAGTTCCCGTGGTGCCTGTTGTTCCCGTGGTGCCTGTTGTTCCGCCGCCAGTGGTTGTGGTACCTGTTGTTCCAGTTGTTCCAGTTGTTCCGCCGCCGGTGGTTGTGGTACCTGAGGTGCCTGTAGTTCCGGTGGTGCCGGCCGGACCGCCTCAGTTGGCCTGGGGGCGTTGGGGCGCTTTAGGCGCAGATTTTTCCTCGGAGCGTGCCCTTGCCCGGCAAGACCGGCAGGTGACCGTGGGTAACAATGACTACCTGCTCTACCGCACCGAGACGGCTGGCTCTGAGCTTCCGGCCGGCCTTGGTAGTTACAGCTTCAGCCTGCAGCGGGCTTACGCCCAATTGCTCACGCCCGCCTCACTGTTGGTGCCAGCCAGCGTCACCAACGGGGCGCTCACGCTTGATTTTGCGGCGCGCGCTTTTAGCACCTCGCTAGACCTGTTATCAGCGCCCACCGGCAAAGTAAACCTCAGTGCTGGCGGCTACATTCGCAGCGATGGCATCTTTGTAGACCGTGGTGCACAGCAGGCAGTGGCTGGTGCAGTGGCGCTTGACGGCAAAAGCGCCGGGTACTTGTTTGAAAAGTCAACCAGCAGCGGCACTTTGTCTGGAATCACACTATGGGGACGCTGAGGCTCTTCTTCAGAAGCGCCTGGCGCGGACGGTTGCTGGCGCTGGCTGGAGCGGCCTTCATATGGGCTGTCTGGTGGTCGCTGTTTCCGGCCAGCCTTCACCAAATCGACGAGCGAGCCTCTGATCTGTTGTGGCGGGTCACTGCCAGCCCAGAGCCCGAGCGCCGGGTGATACTGATTGATATCGACGACGCCAGCCTGAGCCGAATTGGCCCATGGCCCTGGCCGCGCCAAACACTGGCCGATCTCACCCGCAAGCTCGATGAGCAGGGCGTTGGCCTCAAGCTCTTCGATGCGGTCTTTCCGGAGCCACGTGACGGCACAGCTGCACTCGCCACAGCACTGGCCGCGCACGACGCCGGCTCAGGGGTTTTTGGCCAACACCCCCGGCTTGCACCCGCGCGCCGGTCACATCACCCCCACCCTGGATGCTGACGGCGCGGTACGCCGCGTGCCGGCCCTGGTCTGTTTTGATGGGCAAACCTACCCCGCGCTCACCCTTGCAGGGCTCATGGCCCTGGCACCACCATCGGCTCGTGCCGTTCATCGCCCGCTCACTCTCCGGCCTGGCGTCGGTCCCTGGGCGCCAGCCTGGGAGGTCAGCATGGCCGTGCTGCCCGGCCACACTCTTGGCCTTGACTCGCAGGGCCAGATGCGCGTGCCCTACCGGCAGGCCAGGGCGGCTTACACTGCTGTTCCCGCGGCCGACCTGCTCCAAGGCAATATCGCCCCCGGCACTTTGAAGGGCGCGTGGGTCATCATCGGCGCTTCTGCCTTTGGCTTGGCAGACGTGGTTCCCACCGCACTCGGCAAAGGGGTGAGTGGCGCAGAGGTCCACGCACAACTGCTCTCGGCCATGGTGGATGGTGCCGTGCCTTTCACACCCTATATTGCGCCCTGGTTACAGTTGGCCGCAGTGCTTATGGGCATTGGTCTCCTGTTGTGGCTGGTGACCGTTGACCCCCTTGGCAACGGCCGTCGCGTGTTACTGCTGCCCTTGGCCTCTTTAGTATTGGCGGGGCTGGCAGCGGCCCTGCACGCCCTGGCGCTGCTGCAGGCAGGCTGGTATGTGGGTTGGGCGTGGCCGGCCTTGGCCATGGTTTTAGCCGGCACCTGCTTGGCGCTGGAGGAGCACCAACGCAGCCTCTTTCAAAAAGCGCGCCTCTACCAGAACCTCTCCAGCTACGTGCCTGTGCCCGTCGCCCAAAAAATTGCCTTTACCCAGCCCAGTGGTGACATCCAGGCCGAGCGGCTGGACGTCACCGTACTTGCCGCAGACCTGAACAACTTTACTGCCTACTGCGAGGCCCGCTCCCCCGAAGAAACCGCCCGCGTCTTGCACCGTTTTTACAGCACAGCCAGCGACATCGTCGCCGCTCACGGCGGCGTTGTGGAAGAAATGGTGGGCGACAGCCTGCTGGCAGTTTTCAATGGGCCGCAGCCCTGTGCCGATCACCCCATCAAAGCCCTGGCCGCTGCGCGTGAAATCTGGCTGCGCTGCAGCGAAGAGCTGCCCAATGTCACCGCGCAGGGCCTGGAGTCGCTGGGCCTTAGCATCGGCCTCGACAGCGGAGACGCCCTGGTCGGCTCTTTTGGCACGGCGTCGCGTCGCGTTCACACTGTGCTGGGGCAGGCGGTCAGCGTCGCGCTGCGCCTGCGGGAGCTGACGGTAGACCTTGCCTACCCCGTGCTGGTGGGCACCCAGGCAGCCAGCCGCATACCGCAGCTGGCCGACGACCCTGTCCTTGCGCTCAAACCGCTGGGCAGTTTTTTGCTACCTGGCATGCAGCACAGCGCAAAAGTTTATACTCTTCGGCACCTCTTGCAGCCCGGCTCTGCGCAAGAGAAAAGAAACCTCCACTACATCCATCAAGTCAACATCGCAGCGTGAATTTACGGACCTTGGCGTGGCTGTTAGCCATTGCCAGTGCGCATGTTGCTGCACAAACCCCGCCTAGCCCGCCTGCAGTATGCCCGCTGTCGCAGCCTGACCTGCCTCCCGAAGTGCTGCTGGCGTCCAGGGCCGACCTCCAACAGCGCTTGCAAGCCCTTGAGGCCATGGCCGACCAATGCATGGGCAGGGCGACTTTTCATGCCCAGCGCGGCGTACTGCTGCAGCTGCTTGGCCAAGCCTCAGACGCCATTGAGGCGCTGGAGCGTTCGCTGCTGCTGGAGCCAGACCAGCCCGGCACCTTGCTGGACTACGCCTTGGCACTGCGAGCAGTGGGTGATCCGGCCTCGGCCACGGCCCTGCTGGGGGCGTTGAGCCAGCGTACTGATGTACCTGCGGCGCTGCAACCGCTGCTGCTGCGCCAACTGGCCGAGGCATCTGCCCCTGCCCGTGCCGTGCAATATCGTGTGCGTTTTTCTACCGCATTGGGTGCCGACAGCAACCTCAACAACGCCCCTTCAGCTGACGGCTTTACCCTGACACTGCCTTGGGGCAATGCCGACCTGGCGCTGGACGAAGCATCACGCGCCAGGCCCGGCGCAGCCTGGCTCAATACCCTGCAGGGCCAGGCGCTCTTTGGCACCGAGGCCGGCCAGCTGTGGGTGATGCAAGCCGAGCTGCGCACCCGACAAACCGAGCAGCCCGCCACGGCTTACCACCAGGCCGACCTGGTTGGCACCTGGTTGCAGGCCCCGGCCGCCAGCAGCCAGTGGCAGGCAAGGTTGGCTCTGAGCTCGCTCACCTTTGGGGGCCAGGCCCTCCAGCAAAGCCAGCGCGCTGCGGTGTCACACCAGTGGCGCTTGCCAGTGCCGGGCTGGGGGGGCTTGTGCCGGCCGCTGGCCGGCCTGGAGCTGGAAACGCGCCATTACCCCTCGGCACCCAGCCTGGACGGCCGTTACCAAGGCCTTACCGCCGCCGTGGCCTGCGGCCCCGAGCTCGGGCACACCGATCAGCCCGCCCGATCACGCTTCAATCTGCAGTGGCGCTTGGGGCAAGACCATGCGGCCAACCCGCAGCGCCCCGGTGCAGACAGCAGCACCGCCGAAGTACGCGCCGGCTGGGGTCGCTCCTGGTTCGACAAAGATCTGACAGCAGACTACAGCATTGCCGCACAGCAAGACGCCTCGGGGTATAGCCCATTGCTATCTAACAACGCGGCCCGCAACACGCTGCGCCACACCCTGCACCTGGAGCTTGCCGCTACACCCCAGCGCCTTTTTGCTGGCGGCCAATGGTTTGTCGCCGCTGACGTCACGCTGCAAACCAGCAACCTCGCCCCTTTTGCCATCCGCGGCCAGGCGCTTTACACCGGCTTCCGCTGGGTGTTGTTGTGATTTGACAACGCTTCTGACGGTTGCCGTTTGATGTGACGGCGATCACAGTAGCAAGTCGGATCGCGTTGGTATACTTCAGCTCGATTCACGGTATTGGTTACCCAATCATTTCTTAAACCTGTTACGGAGAATTCAACATGGCTTTGACCGCTGCTGAACGCACAAGTATTATTACCCTCACTGTTAGTATGTTCAACGCTGCCCCTGGGGCGAACTACCTTTCGGACTTCACCGTCGCTTTCGAAGCGAACCCTGCTCGTTCCACTCGCTACCTGGCAACATTGCTGGAAAACACAACGGCTTTCAGGGGCTTGTACCCCGTGTACCAAACGAATGCCGAATTCACGACTTCATGGCTGACCACCATGGGCCTGCAAGCCAACCAAGAGGCTATTGATTTTGTTACCTCAAGGCTCAACGCCGGCCAAAGCAAAGGCAGTGTGATCGTTGACGCCGTTGCAGCCATCCAGGCTTCTACCGCCACCGCATTCGCGGCCGCAAAGGCCCAGCTCGCTAACAAAGCGTCAGTCGCAGAGAACTACACCGTCACACTGGGCAGCTCGTCGACCAGCCTCGCGACACTGCAAGGGACTATCTCTACGGTGACAAACGACACCGCCACTGCTACAGCAGCCATTAGTACAAACACCGCTGCTGCTGCAACTGCATCCGGCTCTGGCCAGTCTTTCACGCTCACTACTGGTATCGATATCTCTGGCACGATGCTTGGTTCTGCTGGAACAACCAGCACTGCTGGTGACAATACTTTTAACTCAGTTGACGTGGGCGGTGTATCTACCTGGGCTGGGTTAGATAGACTTGACGGCGGTGCTGGAACAGGCGACGTTTTGAACCTCTCCACTGCACTAGCAATAACGAACCCAGGCGGAGCCACGATTGTTAATATTGAAACAATTAATGTTTCTCAATCAGGCGCTGCAGCTGGTATTGCTTTGAATACTACGGCAATGACTAACCTCGGCGCCTTGAATGTGACTGAAGTTCAAACTACAGCCGGCGGTCAAACCACCGTACTTACATCTGCTGCGACAACAGATGTAGCTTTGACTGGCACAGCGGCTAACACGACGGGCGGTGCCATGACTGTAAATGGCGGTCGCAACGTGACTGTGACCGGCGTTGGCTCCCCAATTGTTGTCGGTGGAACAGCCGGTACTGCACCTGCTGGCACTGTCGCAGTAACCAGCACAACACAAGCTGCAACGAACGTAGCTGTGAACAGCGGTACAAATGTGACCGTGACCACCACAGGCCAAACAACGGGTACGGTCGCTGTCGGCTCAGCCACATTGCCAGCCACTGGTACCGTCGCCGTGACTGTTGGCGGCTCCACAACCAACGCAACATCAGGTACTGTGACCGTGATCGGTGGCTCCACCATCACCATTTCTGATATTGTGGTCAACAACGGTGCAGCCGGTGCTGTTGCTGCTGTGACCGGTAATATCACCGCCACAGGCACTGCGATAACAACCGCTGTGTCAGTGACACAGGCTGCAACAGTGGCCCAAGCTAACGTCGTGAACGCGGTTGCCAACACCAGCAACGCTGTAGCTGCTATCAGCGGCGTGACCGCTGGCGTCGTCACAATCGCCGACGTGTCAGCTGGCAGCACAACTGTAGCCAATACCATTGCAACTGTGACATTGGCCAACTACGGTGCATCAACAGCCACTTCCACCGCACTGCGTACGCTCAACTTGTCCGGCACTGGCGGTACATTGGGAATCACCGAAGGCGGTTCTGCAGCGACAGCTGCAGCCAACACTACTTTGGCTTTGAACCTGGGTGGCGGCTCCTTGGGTGTTATTACTGACAATAGCAACCAGTTCGTCACTGTTAACGCAGTTTTGACAGCCGCCACCACATTGGGCGGGATTACTGACACTGCTCTGCGAACTTTGAACATCTCCGGTACCGGTGTATTGACTTTGTCAGCCTCCAACGCGGCTTTGACAGGTGTGACAGTGGCTGGCGCTGCTGGTTTCAGTGGTACTTTGGTGGGCACCAACGTGACCACGTTCACGGCTGCCAACACCACTGGCAACAATACTGTAACCTTGACCTCAACCACCC
>RFWA01000091.1 GCA_009922295.1 Betaproteobacteria bacterium | reverse complement strand
GACCCTGGGTGCCCGCTGGGCCGACGCGCTGGTTCTGACCGTGACCGAGTTCGGGCGCACCGCGGCTGAGAACGGCACCACCGGCACCGACCACGGCTGGGGCAGCTGCATTCTGGCAGCGGGTGGGCTGGTCAAACCGGCCGGCGTTGTGGCCGATTGGCCCGGGCTGGACAAGGCCCAACTGTTTGAGGGCCGTGACCTGGCCGTCACGGTCGATGCCGCGGCGGTCTACGCCCAGGCTCTGCAAACCATCTTCGGCCTCACGCCAGACCAAATTCAGAGCGGCGTGCTGGCCCACCGCCCCCATGCCTTGACATCGCGCCTGTTTGTCGCCTAGAGGCCCGGCTTTGAGTGCACTTGCCCGTTCTGACGCACCCTATCGCCGGGACGGCCCGGCAAGCCTAAAAACCTACCTGGTCGGCGGCGCGGTGCGGGATGCCCTGCTGGGCCTGCCGGTGAAAGACCGCGACTGGGTGGTGGTGGGTGCCACGCCCGAGCAGTTGTTGGCGCAGGGCTATCTGCCGGTGGGGCGCGACTTCCCGGTGTTTTTGCACCCGCAGACCCATGAGGAGTACGCGCTGGCTCGCACCGAGCGCAAGACCGGCCCGGGTTACCACGGCTTTGCCGTGCACGCCGCGCCCGATGTCACCCTGGAAGAAGACCTGGCGCGGCGCGACCTTACTATCAATTCCATAGCTATAGAGGCAAGCTGCATAAGGGCTGACGGCACTTTTGATGCTGAACTTGGTGCCGTGGTGGACCCCTGGGGCGGGCGGGCTGATCTGGCGCACAAGGTGTTCCGCCATGTCACCCCTGCGTTCCGGGAAGACCCGGTGCGCATCCTGCGCGTGGCCCGGTTCGCAGCGCGCTTTGCCGACTTCACGGTGGCGCCCGAGACCCTGGTGCTGATGCGCGAGATGGTGCAGGCCGGCGAGGTGGACCACCTGGTGCCCGAGCGGGTCTGGCAGGAACTGGCCACCGGCCTGATGGCCGGCACACCGTCGCGCATGTTCACCGTGCTGCGCGACTGCGGTGCCCTGGTGCGGCTGTTGCCTGAGGTGGATACCGGGCTGCACCTGCTGCTGGTTCTGGACCACTGTGCCCGCCTGGGCGCGTCGCTGCCGGCGCGCTTTGCCACCCTCTGCCATGACCTGGGCCATGACCTGGGCTTGCTGCGCCGCCTGGCCGAACGTTGGCGCGTGCCGGCGGCCTGCCGCGAACTGGCCGAGGTGGTGGCGCGCGAGCAGGGCAACATCCACCGCAGCGCTGAGCTCAACGCCACCGACCTGATGCGGCTGCTGACGCGCTGCGATGCGCTGCGCCAGCCGCAGCGTTTTGCCGAGGTGCTGCTGGCCTGTGAGTGCGATGCACATGGACGATTGGGTCGACAAGACGCCGGGTATCCGCAGCGCCCACGCCTGCTGGCGGCGCTGGCGGCAGCGCAAGGCGTGCCCACCGCCTCGGTGGCGGCGGCTGCGCAGGCCGCCGGCGCCAGCGGCAGCCAGATTGGTGAGGCCGTGTACCAGGCGCGAGTCGCAGTGGTGCAGGACAAGCTGTTTATTGAGCCAGATCAAGCCGGCAACCCTTAGCAAACCCAGGACGCCCTCAGCCCCGATAGACATCCAGGCGCCTGCAGCTTGGTATGCTGTGGCCATGGCCAATTTGCTGATTGTGGAAGACGACGATTTGCTGCGTGACGCGCTGGGGGCGCAGCTCGCGCAGGCCGGCCATGCGGTCACGCCGGCGGCGGACGGCGCGGTGGCGCAGGGGCTGCTGGAGGATCAGCATTTTGACGGCGTGATTTTGGACCTGGGCTTGCCCCGCGTCAGTGGCATGGAACTGCTGCACTGGCTGCGCCAGCGGCATAGTGCGCTGCCGGTGCTGGTGCTGACCGCGCGCGATGGCGTCGACGACCGGGTTCAGGGGCTCAACGCCGGCGCGGACGATTACCTCACCAAACCCTTCAGCATGGCCGAGTTGCAGGCCCGCTTGGGCGCATTGTTGCGCCGGGCCCGCTTGCCCGCGTTTGGCGGCTCGCTGCCGACGCCGGCCTATCAGCACGGGCGCCTGCGCGTCGATGCCAATCAGCCGCTGGCCTGGGTTGGCGATGCGCCGCTGGAGCTGACCCGGCGCGAGTGGGTGTTGTTGTCGCGCCTGGTCACACAGGCGGACCAAGTGGTCAGCCGCGAGGATGTGCTGGCCGCCTGGCAGGGCGAGCCGGGCGAGGGGCAGGTGGCCGGTGGCGCTCTGGCCTCCAACGCGCTGGAGGTGTACATCCACCGCTTACGGCGCAAGCTGGAGGACTCCGGCCTGAGCATCCGCAACGTGCGCGGCCTGGGTTACCTGCTGGAACTCACCCGCCCATGACAGCGCCGGCCCCGGGCCACGGCCTGTCCCTGCAACGCCAACTGTTGCTGTGGTTGCTGCTGCCCCAGCTGGTGCTCTGGCTGATGGGCGGGGTGCTGGCTTACCGCATTGCCCTGAGCTACGCTGAAAAAGGCATTGACCAGTCGCTCACGCAGTCGGTGCTGTCGCTGGCGCGCCAAGTCAAGCCCGTGGGCTCGGGCCTGCTGATCGATTTTCCGCGCGCCGCGCAGGACATCATCGAACAGGACCCCAAAGACCGCGTCAGCTACACCGTCTCCTCGCCGCCCGGCAAGTTTTTGCTGGGCAATGGCATGTTGCCTGGCCCGGCCGACCAGGCCGAGCCAGCCAGTGGCGTGCCGCGCCTGTACAACGCCACGGTCGACGGCAAGCCGATGCGGGTGGCCCTGCTGGACTTGAACTACGGCGAAACGCTGGCACCGCAGCGCATGCGGGTGCAGGTGGCCAAAGGCCTGGCGGTGCAGCAGCGCATCACCGAGGAGCTGGTGGCCGACATGCTGGCGCCCCTGCTGCTGCTGGGCGCTGTTCTCAGTGTGCTGGTGTACGGCGGCATCGCCCGTGGCCTGCGGCCGCTCAAGCGGCTGCAGGCGCAGCTGGGCGACCGGCATGCGCAAAGCCTGTCTGCGCTGCGCCCCATCGAGATGACGCAGGCGCCGCAAGAGGTGCACGCCCTGGCCGGCGCTGTGAACCAGCTGCTGTCTGCAGTTCGGCGCAGCCTGGGCCAGGAGAAGCGCTTTCTGAATGACGCCGCCCACCAGCTGCGCACGCCGCTGGCCGGCCTGATCAGCCAGACCGAGCTGGCGCTGGCCGAGCCCGACCCACAGGCCCTGCGTGAGCGCCTGACCAAGGTGCTGGCAGGGGCCCAGCGCAGCGCCCACCTGGTGCAGCAACTGCTGTCATTGGCGCGCAACGAGGCCGAGGTTCGCCTGCAGTCGCTGGATTTGGCGGCCCTGGCCCGTGACGTGGCGCGCGACTGGACGCCGCGTGCCCTGGCCGCCGGGGTCGACCTGGGCTATGAAGGGGCCGATGCCCTCTCCATCCAGGGCGAGCCCCTGCTCTTGCGTGAAGCCCTGAACAACCTCCTTGACAACGCCCTGAACTACGCCGGCGCTGGCGCGGTGGTGACCTTGCGCGTGACCCGCCAGGCCGGTGCGGCGGTGCTGGAGGCCGAGGACAACGGCCCGGGCCTGGCCCCGGCCGACCTGGCCCATGTGTTTGAGCGCTTCTGGCGCGCCAGTGAACGCCCAGGTGGCTGTGGTTTGGGCTTGGCCATTGTGGCGGCCATCGCCCAGCGCCACGGGGGCGAGGCCACGGCGTTGCCGGTGCAGCCACGCGGGCTGTGCATCCGCCTGACCTTGCCGCTGACAGCCTCTGGCGGATAGCCGCGCTGCCCGGTGCATGTCGCCCGCCACGACCAGAGGGCTTTCTATGGCGGTCCATGGCAAAATCTAGATGTTGTTTCTTTAATTTCCGAACAAAAATTATTGAATACATGTAGAAAAATAATAAATTTCAATAAATCGAACAGGGGCGTTGTGCTATTCCGCCTAGGACATTCATGAAAGTCGAAAAAGTATTCTGTACCACCAGTGAGGCAGCCTCTATCCTCGCCATCTCCGTGGGTACCGTGCAACTCTGGGTTGACAACGGGCTGTTGGAGGCCTGGAAGACCGCTGGCGGGCACCGGCGGGTGACGCGTGAGTCGATCAACAAGATCCTGCACGCCAGCCCCGCCGCCAAGCCCAAAACGCCGGCCAGCCCAGCATCCCAGACGCTGACCGCCGAGCGCTTGCGTGTGCTGGTGGTGGAGGATGACCGTGATTTGCTGCGCCTGTATCAGACCATGCTGCGCCGCTGGCCGATGGTCCCGCTGGTGGAAACCAGCGACAACGGCATCGAAGCTTTGCTGGCGGTGGAACGCCTGAAACCTGATCTGCTGTTCATTGACCTCAACATCCCCGGGGTCGATGGCTTCCAGATGTTGAGTATCCTGAATGGCAAAGCGGGTTATGAAGGGATGACCGCGGTGGTGGTCAGTGGCCTGAGCCCGGCCGAATTGGCGGAGCGGGGCGGTGTGCCGCCGAATATTCTGGTTCTGCCCAAGCCAATTTCGTTTGACAAGTTGCTGGCCATCGCCACCACCGTCTGGACGCAAAAGCAAGGTCGTCAGAACACGTCAGCAACATGAGTGTTGCGCTGCACCCGGTGATGCTGGAAAAAATGACCGAAGGGGTCATTGTGCTCAATCCAGACGGCCAGGTGACAGATTACAACCGCGCGGCAAAGCCTTGGCTCAAGGCCTGCCTGGCCGGTGCCAGCGCACTGGCGGCGCTGATTGGCAAGGCTCGTGCTGGCCAACTGCAGTTGCCGGTGGCCGTGGACGGGGTGTTTCAACAGGCCGCCGGGGGCGCTGATTTTTACCTGTGCCGGAACGAACCCAGCGCCTTCGCCATCTTCATCACGGCACCCCCACCGACCGCCAGGGCGCCAGCCACGGCTACCGCCGGGAGCTCGCAGGCTGACCTCGGACCAGACAGTTTTTTTGCCCTGCTTGGGCAAGACTTTCGCCATGAGTTGGCCGCCTTGCGCCAGCGACTGGCCGAACCCCCAGTGCCCGCTGACAGCGCCAACCATCTGGCCCAGGTGCAACAGCAATCGCTGCGCCTGAGCCAGTTGCTGGTCGCCATGGAGCAGTTGTGCGAGCTGCACGAGCAGGATGCGTTTTTTCAGGGTGACAGGGTCCCTATGGGGGCGTTGATCGACGCCGCCATCGCCGCGCTGCCCTCACGCCGCAGCGACTATTGCGTCAACCGCGACCTCAGCGATGCCGACGGCAAACAAGGCATGCTGTTTGGTGACGCCCGCTGGCTGGGCATTGCCTTGACCGCGCTGCTGGAGGAAATGGGCGCCAGCGCGCCGGTGCAGGCGCAGGTTGAGATCAGGGTCCGGCAGGCCGGTGGCTTTGTCGTGATGACCGGTCAGTGCCGTCCGTTTTTGGGCCAGTCCGGGCGCCCTGCCGCCCCGGCCAGCCCCGCCGCCCAGGCCACTTTCACCTCTTTCAGTGCAGACATCCGGATGGTCATTTGCCAGCGCATCGTGGCCTTGCACGGCGGCCAGCTCAAGACCGTGGCGCTGGATGCTGACCAAGCCGATCCAAAGCGTCGCGGCATGGCCTCGTTTGTGCTCTCGCTGCCCACAGGCGCGCCCTTGTATGGCCGCCGGCTGGCCGCCTGCGCCAGCTGTTTGGCGCCCCGGCAAGCCGAACAATACGCCAAGGATCTGGCGGCACTTTTGCCGCAGCTCAAGCCGGGGAGGCCTGCACCATGAACCACGACCAGCGCCTGGCCGACCAGCTGCGCCAAACGAGTGAAGACTTTGCAGCCCTATTGGCCCGCTACAGCGCACTCGAGCGACGCCACGAGAGCCTGGCCGCAACGCACGCGCAGCTCGTCCAGGCCTCCCAGGCGCTGGCAGGCGGGGATGAGCCAGCGCGCCGTCAGGCCGCCCACACGCTGTTTGACGCGACCTGGCATGATGAACTGACCGGTTTGCCGACCATGGCGCTGCTGAGCCATAAAGCCGAGCAGCAGATCGCCCAGGCCTGGCAGGGCGGGGCGCGCGTGGCACTGCTGGCCATTGAGCTTGACGGCGTGCTGCCCTTGGCCGACAGCCACGGTGCCGGTGTGCTGGACGCGGTGCTGCAAGCCAGCGCCAACCGCTTGCTGCAAGTCATTCGGGGCTGCGATCTGTTGGCGCGCAGCGGGCCACACAGCTTCACCGCCTTGATGGTGGGCCCTAAAACCGACGAGGATCTGGCGCCAATCGCCCAACGCCTGCTGGGCGCGCTGACCCAAGCCATGCCCCTGGCGCAAGACCGCCTGCAGCCTGCGGCCCACATCGGCTGTGCATTTTTCCCCCGTGATGGCACTGATTTGCCCACCCTGCTTGACCACGCTGCCGTGGCCCTGTCGGTGGCACGGCTTGAGGGCGGCAACTGCTGCCGGTCTTACAGCATGGGCATGCCAGACCGGCTCCAGCCTTTGGCAGGCTAAGCCGACGCCTCGTCTGGGCCTAGAGGCCGCGCGTCTTTCAGGGCCAGCACCAGCGCTTCGAGGTTGAAGGGCTTGCCCACATAGCGGTTCATGCCCGCGTCGAAGCAGGCCTTCTGATCCTCTGGAAATATCCCGGCGGTCATGCCGATGATGGGCAGGGTGCTGAGGCCCAGCGTCTGGCGGATGGCGCGCGTGGCCATCAGCCCATCGGTGCCCGGCATCTGGACATCCATCAGCACCGCGTCAAACCCGGCCGGTGATTGCTGCAGGCTGGCCAGGGCCGATGGCGCGTCTTCGCACAGCGTGACCTGGCAGCCTTCCCGCTTTAGCAGCAAGCGCACCAGCAAGCGGTTGTTGGCATTGTCATCCACCGCCAGCACCCGCAGGCCTGCCAGGCGCTGGGGTCGCTCCGTGGGCGGGGGCCTGCCTTGGGTCCGCGCTGCCGCGGGCGGCTGCGCGGGCTGGTCTTCAGGCCGATCAAAGGGCAGGCCAAACCAGAATTGGCTGCCCTCGCCCAGGGCGCTGTTGACGGACAGCCAGCCGCCCATCAGCCCGACCAGCGTCTTGCAGATGGCCAGTCCCAGGCCACTGCCGCCAACGCCGGGCCTGGACATCTCACCGAGCTGCTCGAATTGATTGAATATGCCGGCCTGGTGCTCTGGCGCGATGCCGATGCCCCCGAGTCGCCTGTTGCTGGCTCAGGGTGGCGCTCAAGCGCACACGACCTTGCGCGGTAAATTTGACGGCATTGCCCACCAGGTTGAGCAACACCTGCTTGAGCCGCAGGGGATCGCCCTGCAGCCACTGCGGCAGGGCAGGGTCAAGGGCCAGCTCCAGCGCCAAGCCTTTGCCCTGTGCTTCGACAAACATCAGTTGGGCGACCTCGCGCAACAGGGGGCTAGCTGGAACCGCTCCAAGTCGAGACGCAGTTTCCCGGCCTCGGCCTTTGAAAAATCCAGCACGTCATTGAGCACCGACAGCATCAAGCTGCCGGCAGTGCCCACCCGTTGGGCATAGTCTTGTTGGTCTGCGTCCAGCTTTGAATCCAGAAGCAGGGCGTTCATGCCCAAGATGGTGGTCAGCGGCGTCCGCAACTCGTGGCTCAGCAGGGCCATAAACTGCCCCTTGTTGTCGGCCGCTTGTTCGGCTTGCAATTTGGCCTTTTCACGGACTGTGACGTCAGCAAAAGTGCGCACGTAGTCGCCTGAGGGCATTGGCAAGGACGTCACCTCGATGTAGCTCCCTTCGCGAGTTTGGCGGGTGTATTGGATGGGGATGGTATGGTCCACCGTCGTGCCCCAGCCTGCAACATAGGCACGGGCGCTGGGCTCCACCAGCGAAAGATCAGGGCCAAAATCGCCCCGCTGGTGCTGCATATCCTTCATCTCGCTAATAAGGGGCTTGCTGGCCAAAAATTCCGCGGTCACGTTGCAGATCTCGCAGACCCGGGCATTGAAGTAATTGATGCGGCCGTCTTTACCCAGCACCATCACCCCCTGGGCCATATAGGACAACGCGCCTTGCATCAGCTGGACCTGGGCTTGCAGATCTGCCACCTGCGCCAACAGGGTGGGGCTGTCAGGGTTGACGCTCATGACTCGGCAGCGGTGCCGGGGCTGAGGGCCGTGGCGACGGTGAGGTAATCTTGCTTCTTTTGCATGTCTTCATCCGAATCAGCAAAGCGCCGGGCGATGTCCTGAAACTCGTCCAGCAGGTTCAGAAAGGCGTCCACAATGTCGGGGTCAAAATGCTGGCCCCTGCCCTGGACGATGATATTCACTGCTGTGGCGTGGGGCATGCCCTCCTTGTAGACGCGCCGGCTGATGATGGCGTCGTACACGTCGGCCAGGGCCATCAGCCGGGCTGACATGGGAATGGCGTCGCCGATCAGGCCCAGCGGGTAGCCCGAGCCGTCCCATTTCTCCTGGTGCGAATAGGCGATTTCCTTGGCCAGGGTCAAAAAATCCACCTTGGCACCGATCAGCCGTTCGGCGTGCTCGATCACATCGCGGCCCAGGGTCGTGTGGGTTTTCATGATGGTCATTTCATCGGCATCAAACCGGCCGGGCTTGAGCAAAATGCGGTCCGGAATGCCAACTTTGCCAATGTCGTGCAGCGGCGCCGA
>RFWA01000010.1 GCA_009922295.1 Betaproteobacteria bacterium | reverse complement strand
TTAGAGCGCAAATTTAGTGCATCTTGCGGATAGGCGCGTGCAGCAGCGCTGGCAACCGTCTGAATCGCCGGATTCCGCGAACCTGCCAAAATGAAGGCGTAAATCTGGTTGAATGTTTTTTCTACCGAAAGGATCCCCGTTATGAAACTGTTGATCACTGGCGGCGGCGGCTTTTTAGGCGCCCGTCTGGCTCGAACCCTGCTGGCTCGTGGCCATCTGGCCGGACAAACTATTGAATCCATGGTGTTAACCGACCAAGTGAGTGCGCCACCAGACCTGATCGCTGATCCACGGGTAACGCAGCGCACCGGCTCCTTGCAAGCTCAGTGCCCGGCGCTGCATGACGAACACTTTGACGGTGTGTTTCACCTTGCCTCTGCAGTCTCAGGCGAATGCGAGCTTGACTTTGACCTGGGCATGCGCTCTAACCTGGACAGCACACGCGCTTTGCTGGATGCCCTGCGCCATGCCGGGCAAGCCAGCGGCAAACCGGCTCGGCTGGTGTTCTCCAGCTCGGTGGCGGTTTTCGGGCCTGACCCGGCGCTACCGCTCCCCGCCAAGGTGACTGATGACACCCTACCGGCACCACAGTCCTCCTACGGCATTCAAAAGCTGATCTGCGAACACCTGGTCTCTGACTTCACCCGCAAGGGCTTCATCGATGGCCGGGCAGCGCGCCTGATGACGGTCACGGTGCGCCCCGGCAAACCGAATGGCGCAGCTTCGTCGTTCTTCTCGGGCATCATCCGCGAGCCGCTGGCTGGTGTGGCATCGGTGTGCCCGGTCGACGCCCAAGTCTCACACCCCATGGCGTCGCCAGGCAAGACGGTGGAGGGGCTGATTGCGGTGTATGAGGCCAGCCGCGAGGCCTTTGGTGGGCGTCTGGCCATGAATTTGCCGGCCCTCAACGTGCGGGTTTGCGACATGCTTGACGCTTTGGAGCAGGTTGCCGGCAGCGCCGTTCGAGCGCGCGTCAGCTTTGTGCGGGACGATCGAATTGCGGGAATGGTGGGCAACTGGCCGGCTGCCGCGAGTGGTGCGCGCGCCAGCCGACTGGGGCTGATCCCTGATGAGAGCTTTGCCCACATCATCCGCCAGTACATCAGCGATTGCCAGAAAACACCTGGTGCCGAGCTGGCGCTCAACGGTCTATGACGCAGCGTCCAAGTCTTGCGGGCCTCGCTGCATGAACCTGCACAGCATCGAAGCCTTCTTGGCCGTTGCTGAAACCAACAGCTTCACCCTGGCTGGCAAACGGCTGGAGAAGACTCAATCGGCCGTTTCTCAAGCGATCCGGCAACTCGAGGAAGAACTGGGCGTCATCTTGATCGACCGAGCGTCACGGCAGGTGACGCTCACGCCGTCAGGCGACCTGATGCGCCGACTGGCGACAAGGCTGGCGGAAGACATCAAAAAAATGACCTCACTGGTCCGCGAGCAGAGCATGACCAAGGTCAGCCAGTTGCGAATCGGCATGGTGGACTCTTTTTCTTCAGCGGTCGGACCATCTCTGATCAGCAGCATGATGTCGGAGGCTGTGAACCTGAATCTTTCGTCCGATGTCACCCCAAGGCTGGGCGAAGCCCTGCTGGCCAAACGTCTCGACATCGTTTTTGCCAATGACTCCTATGACAACGAGCCGCAGCTGACCCGGTACGAGTTATTGCGCGAGCCTTTTGTACTGTTACTGCCCAAAGATGTCAGATGGGACGAAGAAACCCCTGATCTGGCCAGTCTGGCGCGCGCTTACCCCATGGTGCGGTACGCCACGCAGTCGCACATCGCCACCCAGATCGACGCACAGTGCCATCGGCTGAACGTGACGCCGTCGCGTCGCGTGACGGTTGACACCACCGAAAAGCTGATGGCCAGCGTGGCGGCAGGCGTCGGTTGGAGCATTGGTAACCCCCTGTCGCTGTTGATGTCAGGGCGCCTGCGACGACTGATTCGCATTGCTTTTTTTCCTGGTGAGACCTTTTACAGGCGGCTCTGCATCGTGGCACGTCGGGGCGAGTTTGACGACCTTGTGCTGCGTCTGGCCCGGCTGTCATCTGCCGCATTGAGCGAATTGGTCGAAGGTGAGCTCCATGACACTTATCCCGAGCTGTATTCCGAGATCAGAGTCGCCAAATTTGGTGAGGTTTCTGCACCGTAATGGGCGGGGGGTGTGATCAGTGCCCCTTATGGACCAGCGTTAGCTTTGTTAATGCGGATTGAGGCCCAGTCGACACGCCTGCTGAAACTCATCAAAATCCGATTTCGGTAGACCGCACCGCTTTGAGTGGGGTCTCGTTGACAAAGAGCAGAGCGCCCCATGGAAAAGCCCACCGACACATTGCACCCCATGAAATTTTCGGGCTACCACCAGCCCAAGGAACGCCCGGTTGAAGAATTGACAGCCCGCGTGGGGCCGGGTACGCCCTGCGGCGAATACATGCGGCGCTACTGGCACCCATTTCTGCTGTCATCGCAGCTCGACCACCGCCCCAAAGTGGTGCGGGTGTTGGGCGAAGACCTGGTGCTCTACCGCGACCTGTCTGGTGACCTAGGCCTGGTGCACAAACACTGCGCCCACCGTGGTGCATCACTCGAATTCGGCATCATTGCCGAACACGGCATACGGTGCTGCTACCACGGCTGGCTGTTCGGCAATGATGGGACCATCCTTGAAACCCCGGGCGAACCACCTGAGAGCCCCCATCGTCACAAATATTGCCAGGGCGCCTACCCCGTGGTGGAGTTTCAGGGTGTGATCTTCACCTACATGGGCCCCCCCGACATCAAGCCGGCTTTCCCCATGATGGACGCCATGGTGATGCCAGACAACCAGATGAAGCCCTACCTGATTCACTCGCCCTGCAATTGGCAGCAGGTCAGTGAAAACTCGATGGACCCGTTTCACGTGGCTTTTTTGCACACCCGCGTATCAGGCCCTCAGTTCAGCGAGGTGTTTGCAACCCTGCCGATCATTGAGTACTACGATACGCCACACGGATTTTTCTACACCAATGCACGACGGGTGGGTGACTTCGTCTGGATCCGTATGCACGACCATTTGGTGCCCAATTTTTCTCAAAATGGCGCTATCTTCGAGAATGTGAGCCATGTGCGTTACTTCGGCCGTCCTGGCCTCACGCGCTGGGTCACCCCCATCGACGACACCAACACGGCGGTCATCGCGTGGCGGCACTTCAATGACCGTGACGACCCCCACCATCAAGGCCGCCCCGACGACGTCGGCGTGGGCAAAACAGATTTCTACGGCCAGAGCAATGAGGCCCCCTATGAAGTGCGGCAAGACTCGCCCGGGGATTGGGACGCTTGGTGCAGCTTGGGTCCGGTGACCAGCCATGCCAGTGAGCATCTGGGTAGCACCGATCGCGGGATTGCGCTGTTGCGCCGCAGGCTCAAGAAAGAAATAGAGGATTTGGCCCAGGGTATCGAGCCACAAGCGCTTGAACCACTAAGCAGTGGAACGATCCCGACCACCGGTGGCGACACGATTCTGCGCATACCCGCCAATGGGGGCGACGATCGGCAACTGATCCGCGAGGTCTGTCAAAAAGTGGCGCAAGCCTACATAGACACCCAGTTACTGCCGGATGCTGAGCGGCGGGCGGCCATCACGGCCCAGCTGGCGCCGCTGAACACCGCCGACCCGAACGAAGTCAACCCAGATCACGGAAAGATCTTCGAGTTCAAAACCGTTGGTTGAAACCATGGATCGCAGCGAGTCCATCCGCTGGGGACAACTGCTGGCTCTGCCCCTGCTGGTCAGTGGCCTGCTGCTGCTGGGCTCGCAGTTTGTGTTCTTGAAGCAAAGCATCTACATTGACCTGCCGTTTGGAAAGATCGCCAGCGACTGGAGTTTTGCCAACTTCCGTCGCATTGCCACTGATCCTTTTTATCTGCGAACCCTCTGGCTCACAACGTGGATCTCGGCAGCTGTGGCCGGCCTGTGTGTGATCTTGGGCTTCCCGATTGCCAAGACCCTCGCACGGCTGCAGTCACGCTGGGCGACCCTGTTGCTCAGCCTCATTGTCCTGACCTCTTTCATCACCACGGTAATCCAGATCTTTGGTCTGTTGATACTTTTCCGTGGTGACGGCCTGATCAACCAAATGCTCATGGGTCTGGGTCTGATCCAACAGCCGTTCACTCTGATTGGAACCTCGGCCGGTGTGGTGCTGGGCCTGGTATATGCCTCCTTTGGTTTTTCGGTGATGCTGATGTATGGCATTGTGCGGACCATCCCGGTCTCCCTGGAGGAAGCCGCCGCCATCCATGGCGCCTCACGCCTGCGGGTTTTCAGAAAAGTTTTGCTGCCACTGTGCCTGCCAGGTCTGGTCGTGGGTTTCCTGACCATCTTCAACACCAGCATGGGCGCCTTCACCTCGGCGGCACTGCTGGGCGGCGGGCGCGTGATCACGCTGCCGGTGCTGATCCAGCGCACCATGTTGTTGGACGTGAAATATGGCATGGCAGCGGCGTTGGCGGCACTGCTGCTGGCCTTTGTCGTCATCTTGAACCTGGCCTCGGTGATGGTGTTGCGGCGCTTGCGTCATGCACAGGGCGTGATGGCATGAGGTCCGCGGCATTTCGATCTGCACTCGGTGGCTGGCGACTGCTCACAGTCGCCTACTTTGTGTTTATCTTCACTGTCTTGCTGGCACCGCTGGTGGTGGTGATCGGAGGTTCTTTCAGCGCGCCAGCCAATGACACGGTCATCGTGTCCTACATCCAGTTTCCACCTGAGCGTCTAACACTGCAGTGGTATGCCCGCATACCCGCGTCTCAGTTGCATGCTCTGGGCGTCAGCTTTGTCCTGGGGCTGGCTGTCGCACTGGCGGCATCACTGATCGGCGTGCCCGCTGCGCTGGGCTTGGTCCGCGGCCGTTTTCGGGGCAAGACACTGATGTCGATCATCCTCAAGGCACCGCTGCAGATACCGCACGTGGTTTGCGGCATTGCGTTTTTGCAGTTGTACTACCGCTTTGGCGATGCCACCAACTTCTACTTGCAAGGCACCAACCTGGGTCTTTTTCTTGGTCATCTGTTTTTGGCAACCCCGTTTGTCATTGGCAGTGTGAGCACGGTACTGTTGCGGTTCAACCCCAGACTCGAAGAGGCTGCGCAAGCGCTCGGTGCCAGCCCGTGGCGAACCCTGTGGCGGGTCACGCTGCCCGTGATTGCGCCTGGCATATTTACCGGCGCGCTCTATGCTTTCATCGTGTCATTTGTAGACGTGCCGGTGGCGGTTTTCCTGGCCTCCGCAGACACCACCACATTTCCGGTAGAACTGTTCCACGCCCTAGAGCAGGACTTCAACCCCAGCAGCTTGGCCAGTGCCTCACTGGCGGCAGGGTTTGCCGTGTTGCTGGTCATGGCAGCACAACGACTGGTCGGCATGGAAACACTGCTGCACTCCAAATGACTCACCTCACACCAACCCAAGCGTTGCATGGCAGCGCCATCATCCAGGCACTCAAACAGGCGCGCGTCGAGTTCGTCCTGTCGGTACCCGACATCTGCACCAGCGAGGGCCTGCTTCGCCCGATTGCCAACGACCCCGAATTGCGCCTAGTCAGAGTCTGCAAGGAGGATGAGGGGGTGTCCGTCTGCGCGGCCTTGTCGTTTTGTGCCAAGCGATCGGTCTTGCTGATGCAGCAAACCGGTCTGATGGATTCGGCCAATGCCTTGCGCGCCATCGCCGTCGATTACCGCAACCCGGTCTGCATGATGATCGGCTTGCTTGGCAAAGAGCCCGATGTGCCGCCACAGCAGTCGGCGCGCTACGGCGTGCGCATCATCACACCCATGCTGGACGTTTTAGGCATACGTCATCTCGTGATGTCGTCCGACGCCGACATTCCTTCTTGCATGCAGGCCATCGACGATGCCTACGAACGCAGTCAACCGCTGGCCATTCTTTTTGGAAGGAATCCACAATGAACGCCACCAGACCGCGGGATGAGTTTTTGCGCACGCTGGCGGGCCGCTATACAGGGCAATTGGTGGTGAGTGTCTACACCACTTGTTTTGAGTGGATGGCCATTCGACCCGATGCGTTGAACTATGTGGCAGTTGGTGCTATGGGTCAGGCTGGCTCGCACGCACTCGGTCTGGCACTGGGCCAACCAGACCAAGAGGTCTGGGTGCTTGACGGTGACGGTAGCTTGCTGATGAACCTGGGTTCGCTGGTGACACTGGCCGGTGCCAAACCCAAAAACTTGACGCATTTTGTGTTTCAAAACGGCAGCTATGAGGCTAACGGCCGTGCGTCATTGCCGGTGGCTCATGCCATTGATTTTGCCGCCATGGCCAGGGCTGCGGGTATCGCCGACGCCTATCAGTTTTCGGAGCCCGAGGCCTTGGACCATTGGTTGCTTCACCGAGGCCCAGCCACCGGCCCCGCACTGGTTGACCTGCGGGTACTCAGCAGCGCGACGAGCTACCCCCAGCGTTATGACTACATCCATAGTGCAGAAGCGCGTGACACGTTCAGGGCCGCGCTCAAGGCTCTGCCTCACACAGGGGCAAGGGCATGACTGCCGACGCCAACCTTGTGGATGGCATTGCCCACCACCAGACCTGGATCGACGGTCAATGGTGCGATGCCGTCAGTGGCCGCTACCTTGACTCTTGGGATCCATCCACCGGAAGGGTGTGGGCCCGAATACCGCAGTGTGATGCCCAAGACGTGGTCCGGGCCACCCAGGCGGCCCACAAGGCTGCCTTTGAAGGACCCTGGTCCACGCTCCGACCCACTCAGCGCGGCATTTGGCTCAGAAAGCTAGGTCAGGCCATCGCCGCTGACGTTGAACGCCTGGCTTTGGCTGAGTGCCGCGACAACGGCAAGCGCTTGAGCGAAGTTCGGGCCCAGATCGAAGGTCTGCCTGAGTACTTTGACTACTTTGCGGGCCTTGCGGACAAGTTTGAGGGTAGCGTGATTCCGTTGAACAAACCCGACATGTTCAATTACACGGTTTGGGAACCCTATGGGGTGGTTGCTGCCATCACCGCCTGGAACTCGCCGCTGGCCCTTCTCACCTGGAAGATTGCACCGGCTCTGGCGGCCGGCAACACGGTGGTGATCAAGCCTTCTGAACACGCCTCTGTCTCAACCCTGGCCTTGATGCGCAGCTTCGAACCGGTCGGGCTGCCCGCCGGCGTACTGAATGTGGTCACCGGCCTCGGGTCCGAAGTAGGCGACGCGCTGGTCAGCGACCCTTTGGTCTCGCGCATCAGCTTCACCGGCTCTGGTGCGGTGGGACGAAGGATCGCCGCACGGGCTGGCGAGCTGCTAAAGCGCGTCACCCTGGAGCTTGGAGGCAAATCGGCACAAGTCGTGTTTGCCGATGCCGACATTGAGCAGGCTCTTCGCGGCGTCATATCTGGCATTTTTGTCTCCAATGGTCAAAGCTGCGTCGCAGGCTCCCGGCTGCTGGTGCAGGATGAATTGCATGACGCCTTTGTCAGCCGCCTGCAATCCGCCATCGGAACCCTCAAATTTGGTGACCCACGTGCGGTCACGACCCAGATTGGCCCGATTGCCAACGAACCCCATTTCCAACGCATTCAGCACGACGTGAGCGTCGCTCTGAGCGAGGGCGCCCGTTGTGTGGCCGGCGGGCAACCGGTACAGGTGGCCGGGGGCGGCTGGTACTTTGCACCCACGGTGCTGGTCGACGTCACGCCGTCCATGCGCATCGCCCGCCAAGAAGTGTTTGGCCCGGTCCTTGCTGTGGTGCGGTTCAAGGACGAAGCTCATGCCATTCAACTTGCCAACGACAGTGATCTCGGGCTCGCAGCCGGTGTCTGGACACGTGACATGGGCCGCGCCTTTCGTTTGTCGCGCCAGATTCAGGCCGGCACCGTCTACGTCAACACCTACCGTGGCGTGGCGCCACAGTCACCCTGCGGCGGCTACAAGCAAAGCGGCTGGGGACGCGAGAACGGCATCGAAGCCCTACGCGAATTTTTACAGCATAAAAGTGTCTGGATTGGCCTGGGCGACATGCCGGAGCCTTTCCCCGCCGCTTGACCACCCTGTCCTTCTGCCAACACCATCCAACGACATCAACCTAGCGAGGAATCCATGAGACTTTTTTTGAATTTTCTGCGTGTTTGCGCCTTGGCCCTGCTGGGCGCATCGTTTCAAAGCAGTGCCCAAACCGCTGATGAAGCCCGGTTCAAGGGCGTGACATTGCGCATCGGAACCTGGGGCAGTGCCACCCGCGACTCGCTCAAGGATTACGTAGCTTCTGAAATCGAACGTCGCGGCGGCAAGGTGGAGTTTGTAATCGGCAGCCCCCAAGACAATCTGGCCAAACTCATCGCAGCACGAGGGCAGGTGCCGTTTGACCTGTATGAGTTTCTCGGCACAATGCGCCCCGAAATCGAAGGCCGCGGCCTGCTGACCAAGTTGAACATGCAAGCCATGCCCAACGCACGCGCCGTGGCCACGGCTCAGTCGGGCGACATGATGGTGCCGACCTGGATCACCCAGGAAATGATCATCTATAACCCGGAAAAATTCAAAGAAAACGGCATCCCGGTACCCCGTTCACTGGCTGACCTTCGCCACCCCAAGTTGGCCGGTCGGGTGATGATCCCGGACATTTCTTCGGGTGGCGGTATCGAGGCAGTTGGCGCCTTTGCCCTGACGGCAGGTGGTGACGAGGCCAATATTCAACCCGGCTTGAAAATGATCATGGAGATCCCAGGTGTGCGCTTCTGGAAAGCGGGGGGCGAAGTCATCACCCAATTCAAGTCCGGCGATATCTGGGCCGCCATGGCCCATGGCGGCTGGGCTGTCCGAACGGCTCAAGCAGGCGTCAAGGTCGCCACAGTCCCGCCAAAGATCGGTAACCGAGACGGCCTGATCAAAGACGGCTACATCGGGGTTGTGAAGGGATCGCGCAACCAGGAGGCGGCCGAGTTTTTCATCAACACCTACCTGTCTAGCCAGGCGCAGTTGCAATTTGCGCTTAAGGTGGGTGCCATCCCGATGGTGGAAGAAGCGCGCACCAAAATGGCTGAGGCTCCCTTGCTTCGTGAACTGCTCGTCCTGGATGGCCGAAAAATCGACGCCATGATGCACTTGAATGCGGCCAAGATCGACCTGTCGCGCTGGAACGACGAATGGAACCGCGTTGTCTCGCGGTGAGGCCTGAAAGAAACCTTCTCACATGTCCGCGACGCTCCAACCCGCTGTCCACCTGAGTGGGGTCGACAAGTACTACGGTGACGCTCAGGTCGTCAGACAGCTCGACCTGAGCGTGCGCAAAGGCGAGTTTCTGACGCTGCTAGGGCCTTCAGGCTGCGGAAAGACAACCACGCTGCGCATGGTCGCCGGCTTTGTCAAACCTACAGCGGGGCGGATTGACATCGGCGGGGTGGATGTCACCCATACCGAGCCCCGACACCGACGGATTGGCATGGTGTTTCAGGACTATGCGCTGTTTCCACACTTGACCGTTTCCGAGAACATTGCCTTCGGTCTGGTGGAGCGCGGTGCCCGGTCACCACAGATCGCGGCCCGCGTCAGCGAGTTGCTCGACCTGATCCAGCTCCCAGAATTGGGCGGGCGGTACCCGTCGCAGCTCAGTGGTGGCCAGCAACAGCGGGTGGCATTGGCCCGCGCCATCGCCCATCCGCCAGAAGTACTGTTGCTCGATGAACCTCTGGGCGCACTCGATCTGAAAATGCGTGAGCACATGCAAATTGAAGTGCGCAGGATTCAGCAGCACTTGCAGCTGACCGCGATCTACGTCACCCACGACCAAACTGAGGCCATGACCATGTCGGACCGGGTGGCTGTGATGAATGCCGGCAAACTAGAGCAGATCGACACGCCAGAGGCCATCTATAACCGGCCCTGTTCCCGCTACGTTGCCAACTTCATTGGCAAGGTGAACTTTCTGGACGGTCACGTGACATCAGTCCACGACCGCATCGCCCACATCGAAGGACCGGCAGGGCATTGCCTCTGCGTGGCCAATGGATGCCGACCCGGCGATCGAGTCACTGTTTGCTTGCGCCCGGAGCATCTCATCCTACATGCCCTGACGAGCCCACCTGAGGCGATGCACCATCATCCGGCGCAGGTCTTGTCGAGTGTCTTTTGCGGCAGCATCCGCCAGTACCAGTTGCGTCTGGCCAGTGGGCAGACCCTGCTCTCAGAGGTCCGCGCCGGTGACCGTGCCTGGCCCATCGGCGGCACGGTACTGCTAAGCTGGGAGCCGCAGCACGCTGTGCTTGTCCCCAACACGCCGATACCCATTAACCACGGAGAATCACCATGACATCCCCAGTGAACCCCGGCAAAGTCGTCTGGTCGGGCGACAACCCCGGCATCTACCTGAAAGACGCCAGCGGCGCTTGGCAAACCCTGTCTGTTTTTTTTCGGGTCGTCACCTCACCGCATGGGCCGGGTACCGGCGCCCTGGTCCTCGGAGACCCATTCAAGGCCGCGGGATGGCCTGAGGCCAGGAACCTCTGTCTGTCCAACAACGAGCCCCTGATGCGATGGCTGGTGGATGAATTTGTATCCCGTTTCGCGTCCTTCCGTGGCGCCAGTGGGCTGCAGTCCATGACTTACCTCAAGGCCGACCACATGACGAGCCGGGCAGAAGGCACCAGCTTCCACGAAGAACAACTCGCGGGGGGCGGCGCGTCACTCGCGCTTCGCTGGGAAGATTTGGGAACGCCATTCGCTGTTGATGTCCCGCCCGCTATGTCGTCCACTGGCGCGCATCAGATGTACAGCGTCTTTGTAGAGGCGCAAAAAGGGTCCATCACACTCAATGGTCAGGCCTTGCCAGGCCAGGTCATCGTCCGTGATTTTCTGGGTGGTCGATTGAGCACGTCATTTCTGGCTTTTTGCGAAAGCTGGATTCTGCCCCCCACATGACCCACAGCGCCACACCGAAGCAGCAAGCCGCTGACACGCTGGCGGAACAACGCATCGGGGCCGTGCGACCGCAACTGAGCGGCGTGGCGCTAGCCCGCGATCTGCTGGCGATGGGCGACCGCGAATTGCTGCATGCTGGGCCAGATTTGGCGGACCCCCACCGGCCTTGCACACCCATTCTCAACGCAGCAGTGGCTGCTGCATTGCTGGAAAACTGGGCTCAAACGCCTGAACAAGCCCGTGAGATGCTGGGCAGCGGTGCCATCTCACTTCGACCAGCGCAAGACCGCAACTGTGTGCTGCCACTGGCAGACGTGCTCTCGCCGTCGATGTGGGTTCAGGTCGTGCGTGACGCCCATGCCCCAGGGCGCTGGTGCTGCAGCCCGTTCAATGGCGGCATGCTGCACCCGATGAGAGTCGGCGTGTTCAAGCCTGAAGTTGTCGACCACCTGCGCTGGCTCGACCACGTCTTTGCGCCGGCATTCTCTGCCGTCCTAACGGAACCGATTGACCTCATCCCTCTGGCCGATCAAGGTCTGGCCGAGGGTGACGACGGCCACGGCAAAACCATTGCCATGACCCGCGCGCTCGCCGCCTGCCTGAAGCCTCGGCTCTCAGCGGCCGAGGCCAGCACCTGCCTCAGCTACCTGGAACAAAGCCCCGGCTTCTTCCTTAACCTGTGGATGGCCGCCTGCCGCTGCATGCTCTCTGCGGCTGCAGGCACAAAAGGCTCTGGTGTCGTCACCGCTGCCGGTGGCAATGGCGAAGCCTTTGGCATTCAGGTGGCCGGGCTGCCGGGCCGCTGGTTCACTGGCCCGGCGGTGGCGCCAGCCATTGCACAAGCCACCCCCGAACTGACGGCCTCCAGTCTGGGCGCCATCGGTGACAGTGCGCTGGTCGACTTGCTGGGCTTTGGCGCCATGACCACACTGGCGATTCCACGCGGTCCCGCCGCGTATTTGGCAGCCTGGCCGCTGGAGGCCGACACACCCAATGCCCTGCTGGGCCATTCCCACCCGGGCTTTGCCCTGACCCGCCCACGCCTCACCGTGAACACCCGCCGGGTCTTGAGCAGCGGGCGGCAACCCCTGATTAGCCTCGGTGTTTTGGACAAAGCCGGCCAGCGTGGCCGACTCGACGCGGGCTACTTCCGGGTCCCGCTTGAGCTTTTCAGCAACGCCGAAGAGAGTCTGACCCATGCACCATGATTTGAACCAACTCGGGCTGTTTGAGGCCGCACAGGCAATCCGTGCGGGCAAAATTTCATCCACAGACCTGGTTCAGGCCTGCCTTGACCGCATTGCCCAGCGTGAACCTGAGCTTCACGCCTGGGCCTGGCTTGATCCTGACGCTGCGCTGGCCGCCGCACGGAAAGCCGATCAGCAAGCCGTGCGTGGTGCGCTGCACGGCATCCCCTTGGCGGTGAAGGACATCATCGACACGGCCGACATGCCCACCGAGTGCGGCTCGCCCATCTACCGGGGGCGCCGCCCTTCCAATGACGCGGCCTGCGTGGCCATGGCGCGTCGCAACGGCGCCGTGGTACTCGGCAAAACAATCACCACCGAATTTGCTTACTTCGCACCCGGCCCAACCGCCAACCCGCGCAACCTCGCCCATACACCAGGGGGTTCGTCCAGCGGGTCTGCGGCGGCAGTGGCCGACACCCTGGTGCCTGCTGCCTTCGGCACCCAAACCGCAGCTTCGCTGATCCGTCCCGCATCTTTCTGCGGTGTGGTGGCTTACAAGGCCACCCTGGGCGAATTCAGTCTGGCGGGCATCAAGTCATTTGCGGCGTCATTCGATACGCTGGGCGTGATCACCCGCCATGTGATAGATGCCCAATGGATGCGATGGGCCATGCTAGGCATCCAAGCCACAGAAGCAGATACCAAGCCATGGGAAGGCGCGCCACGCATCGGGGTGTGTCACACACCCTGGTGGCAGCAGGCCGATCCGGATTGCCAAGCAGTGATCGAAGCGGCAGCACTGCAACTCGCACGCAAGGGCGCCAAGGTGTCGCAGGCGACGCTACCCAGCCACTTCTCCCAACTGGCCGACACCCACAAATTGATCATGGCCTATGAAGCGGCCCAGAGTCTGAGCTTTGAGCATGACCGATTTGCCGACAAGCTCAGTCCTCAATTGCTGAGCCTGCTGGAAGATGGCCAGCAAATCAGCCGGGCTCGGTACCTGGCGGCACAGCAATTGGCAGCAACGGCCAGGCATGAGTTTCAAGCCTGGAAAACCGATTGGGACATCTTGCTGACGCCCAGTGCCGTGGGCACAGCACCCCGAGGCCTGCACGCCACGGGTGACCCGCTGTTCAGCCGTATGTGGACGCTTTTGGGCGTGCCCTCGATCACTTTGCCGGGCTATACCGGCCAACTGGGTCTGCCCATTGGGGTGCAATTGATCGGCGACTTCCGCGAGGACGACAAGCTGCTGGCCATGGCCCGCTGGGTCGAAGCCAAACTCATTCACGATTGAAAGGGCCGTCATGGCAACGCTAATTCCCCGAACTGGCATTCTGAACATCAAGCCACACATGCTGGCGGCGCCGCTTCACAACGAGACCCAGGCGCTGGTGAACCTGTCTTCCAACGAAAGTGCGCTCGGGCCCAGCCCCAGGGCCACGGCTGCGGCGCAACAGGCGCTCATGACGGTAGAACGCTACCCGGATGACGGGCCTGGCGAACTGGCCTCAGCCATCGGCGCGGCCATGGCACTCGACCCATCTCGCATTGTCTGTGGTCATGGCTCTGACGAACTGCTCGGTCGCCTGGCGCGGGCCTACTTGAACCCTGGCGACGAGGTGATTCACAGTGTTCACGGCTACCTGAAATTTCCCAACTATGCCCATGCCATGGGTGCCATTCCGGTGGCGGCGCCTGACATTGACTTCAGGGCGTCAGTGGATGGCATCCTGTCCTGTGTGACGCCCAAAACCCGCATGATCTTGCTGGCCAACCCGGACAACCCGACAGGAACCTGCCTGAGCGGTGAAGAGATTCGTCGTCTGCACAGCGGCTTGCCAGAGCAGGTGCTGCTGGTGCTGGACTCCGCCTACACCGAATATGTGCATGCACCCGATTACGAGTTGCCCACCGCATTGATCGACCAGTCCCACAACGTGGTGATGACCCGCACCTTCTCCAAGGTCTACGGCATGGCCGGCATGCGCCTGGGCTGGTTGTACGGACCTGCCAGCGTGGTCGATGTGCTTCAAAGGCTGGGGCTGACTTTTCCAATCAGCGCGCCCGCTGTCGCAGCAGGCGTCGCCGCAGTGAGCGATCTGGCCTACACCGCCCATGTCAAGGCCTATAACCGCGCACAGATGCTGGCCTTCAGCCATGAGTTGAAAGATATCGGCATCCCTTACCTTGAGAGCAACACCAATTTTCTCTTGCTGAACTTTGACGGGCAAACCAAAACAGCCAAGCAAGCCTTCGACGCGCTCTACAAAAACGGCATCGCGGGGCGCATGTTCAACTCAGACGACTACCGAAACAGGCTCCGGATCACCATTGGGCTAGAAGACGAAATGCGCCGAACTGCGGCGGTCTTGCGTGCCTTTATCCAGGGCGGCTGACATGGCGCCAGATCTCGCGATGCGCCGCTGGGTAGCCACGGCCCACCGGGATGTGGTCTCGCACCAGCCGGTTCAACTTGGGCAAGGCATGGTAGGGCATGGTGGGGGCAAGATGGTGTTCGCAGTGGTAGTTCATGTTCCAGGCAATGAACCGCCAGCCCCAGGCCACCTGCGTGCTGCGGGTGTTCTGCAAAAGGTTGAGCAAGGTGGGTCGACCAACATGCTCCGTCATTCGAATAAAACGCATCACCGGCTGGCCCAACAGCATTGGCAGCAGCCAATACCATACCGGCGCCGACCAACCCAAAACCATCGCCAGCGCGAGCGACACGTAGAGCAAAGCGTGGATCCGCGCTTCCCAAATCACGGTGCGACGTTCACCGACAGGTATAAAACCGAGCTCTTCTTCAGAGAGTTGGCCCAGGGACCGCTTGGCGATGCCGCTCAAGCTGCTCCACCAGTACGGCAGGCCGCTCAGGTACCAGCCATAATGAAATATCGACTTGGGCAGCGGTATGTACTGCGAGTCCTGACCGGCAAGATTGGTGTAACTATGGTGGTTGGTGTGTTCATACCTAAAATGAATTTCAGGCACCAAGATGATGGCGCCACAGATGCTGGCGACGATTTCGTTGACCCGACGCGTCTTGAAGGCAGAGAAATGGGCGCATTCATGCTGCGGCGCAAACAAATGGGTCAGGACGACCCCCAAAACAAACATGGCAGGCCAGACCAACCAATGACCCTGGGCAGCGCCAACGAGGTAGGCCAAGCCGCCGATCAGCAGAAGGTGGGCCAACAAATGCACAGCAGCGGTGCCGTTAGACTTCATCATCAGAGGTTTCATGGTCTCACGCGGCACCAGTGTGCTCACAATTTGTCGCGCAGCCATGGCAGTGTCGTCGTCAGCCTGGGTCATCATCTTCATCCTGTCCTTATCAGTCCCTCTTATCTTCGCACAGCCCCTTCAGTCATGGCCAATGACCTAGTGCTCGACAGCCTTGGTTTGCCGGCCCACAATTTGAATTGAGCATGACACCCCCTAGCCAACCCACTAAACGCCCCGTCAAATGGTACCGGTCGCCACTGTTTGAGCTTGTCCAGTTCCTGGTGCTGTCTGGTGCACTGCTTTGGATGGTGGTCCATGGTGCCCAAGGCATGGGCTACCAATGGAAATGGGAGAAGGTGCCCAAGTACATCTACCGCGTGATTGACGGTGAGCTGATCTGGGGACCCCTGATGAAGGGCATGTTCGTGACCCTGGACATCGCCTGGAAGGCCGGCCTGATCGGCATGCTGGTTGGCCTGCTGGCAGCCCTGCTGCGGCTCTCGCGCTCAGTCGTGGGTCGGGCCATCGCCTGGACCTACATTGAAGTGGTTCGCAATACACCACTGCTGGTGCAGGTCCTGATTTTTTACTTCATCATTGCCGCAACGCTGGGTATACCGCGGCTGTGGGCTGGCGTCCTGTGTCTGGCGTTTTACGAGGGCTCCTTTGTCGCGGAGATTATTCGGGGCGCCATTGTGGCGGTCAAGAAGGGCCAGCGAGAAGCCGGCCTAAGCCTGGGTTTTGGGCCGTTTGACCTGTACCGCGACATCATTCTTCCCCAGGCTGTCCCGCTGATGCTGCCGCCCCTTGGCGGCATTCTGGTGAACCTCGTCAAGCACTCGGCCATCGTCAGTGTGATTGCGGTGTTTGACCTGACCACGCAAGCACGCACCGTGATTTCGGACACTTTCATGGCCTTCGAGATCTGGCTGACGGTAGCAGGCATGTACCTGGTGATCACCATCACCCTGTCGCTGGGCGTGTTGTGGCTGGAGAAGCGCTACCGCTACCGTTGAATCAGCCCCCATGCAACGTTACTCTCTGCTCTCGCTGGCCCGGCATGCGCTGTCCCACCACCAGAACTGGCAGCGGGCGTGGCGCCAGCCACCGCTTCGCAAAGACTATGAGGTCTTGATCATCGGTGCCGGCGGGCATGGGCTGGCCACGGCGCATTACCTGGCCCGGGAGCATGGCATCACCGACGTGGCGGTGCTCGAAAAAGGCTGGCTGGGGGGCGGGAACATTGCCCGAAACACCGTCACCATTCGCTCCAACTACCTGAGGGATGAGAGTATTCCCTTCTATGTGAAATCGGTGGCACTGTATGAGCAATTGACGCGGCAGCTGAACTTCAACCTGATGTACTCCAAGCGCAGCATGATTGACGTGGTACAGACCTACCCCAAGCTGCGCGAGATCCGTCGTCGCATGTTCAATATGCACAACCACGGGTCGACCTATGAGCCCATCTCGGTTGACGAGTTGCGGCGCCGTATCCCGCCGCTGACCGGCGGGGGGCCGGATGCTCGGCTGCCGATTGTGGCCGGCATGGTGCACACCGATGCCGCGGTCTGCCGCCATGACGCAGTGGCCTGGGGTCTGGCCCGCTCAGCCGACGACCAGGGGGTTGAGATTCACCAGAACACCGCCGTCCAGGCCCTGCTGCGTGGCCCTGACGGCCGCATTTGCGGGGTCGAGACTGAGCGCGGCACGGTCAGAGCCAAAAAGGTGGCAGTGGCAGTCTCTGGTCACACCACCACGTTGACCGAAACCATCGGGCTGCGCTTGCCAGTAAAAACCTTCAACCTGACCGCCTTTGTGTCGGAGCCGGTCAAGCCCCTGATCGATGTGATCGTCAATTGCCCTGACATCGGCGTCTACCTGAGTCAATCAGACCGGGGGGAATTGGTCATTGGCGGGGCCAATGACCCTGGCCAATCCTACCGGCGCGACATCAAGCAACATGTTTTTGAAGACGCTGTGGTTGCCATGCTCGAACTCTTTCCCTCATTCAAGCGGCTCAAGCTGATGCGGCAATGGGGCGGCACACTGGACATTGCGCATGATGCGTCCCCCATCGTGTCCAAGACCGCGATTCCCGGCCTGTACGTGTCAGCCGGGTGGTGGGGTGGGTTCAAGGCAGTACCTGCCGGCGGCTACACGCTGGCCCACCTGATTGCCCATGACGAACCGCACCCCCTGATTGAGCCGTTCTCACTGGACCGTTTCAAGCACCTGGACTACGTGCTTGAGTCGGGTACCACTGCGGCACGCTAACCTGCCACCGCCATGCTGCTGATTCACTGCCCCCACTGTGGCCCGCGCAATGAGACCGAGTTCACCAACGGCGGACCGGCTCGAAGTACGCGGCCTGAAGACGCCACACACCTCACGGACGCCGCCTGGGTGGACTACCTGACCGTGCCAAATAACCCCATGGGCTGGGTCCAGGAAAAGTGGTGGCACAGCAGAGGCTGCGGCATGTGGTTCACCATCCAGCGCAACACAGTGACGCACCAAATTCAGCAGGCGCCTGACCATGTCCGATAACCGCTTCCGTTTGCCAACCGGGGGCCGCATTCGTCGGGATCAGCCGATCAAATTTACCTTTAATGGTCAGGTCTTTTCCGGCTTTGAGGGTGACACCCTGGCCTCGGCTTTGCTGGCAAATGGCGAGCGCCTCACCGCCCGCAGCTTCAAGTACCACCGACCTCGCGGCATCACCGGCATCGGCGCCGAGGAACCCAGTTCCTTTGTTGAGTTGCTCGGGGACCAACAAAGCGGCAACCAGCCCATCACCACGGTGCGTTTGCGTGATGGGCTGGAGGCGCGCTCGGTCAATTGCTGGCCATCGGCGAAGTTTGACTTGATGGCGATCAATCAATGGTTCGCCCGCCTGCTGCCAGCCTCGTTCTATTACAAGACGTTTATGTGGCCCAACTGGCACGTCTATGAGCCGCACATTCGCCGGGTCGCCGGTCTGGCCCACGCGCCCGGCACCGACCAGGTACCGGGCATTTATGAAACCCGCTATTGGCACTGCGACGTTCTGGTGGTAGGCGCCGGTGCCGCGGGCTTGATGGCTGCCTTGACGGCCGGTCGGGCCGGCGCCCGGGTCTTGCTGGTGGATGAAGGCGAGGAACCTGGAGGCGCGTTGCTGGGACGACGTGACCGCATTGATAAGCAGCCCGCGATAGACTGGGTTCATAGCGCCACTGCTGAGCTCGATGCCATGCCGCTGGTCACCCGGCTGGCGAGCGCCACCGCCTGGGCTTACCGTGAAGCCAACCTGGTCATCGTGACCGAGCGCAAGCCGAGCACGCCTGGCATATTCCAACGCACCTGGCGGGTGCGCGCCGGCCAGGTGGTCATTGCAAGCGGCGCCATCGAGCGACCGCTTGTGTTTCATGACAACGACCGGCCAGGTGTCATGTTGGCGTCCGCAGTCCAGGGCTATGTCAACCGCTACGCGGTGCTGCCTGGCCGTCAAGCCGTCCTGTTCACCAACAACAGTTCAGCCTATGAGGCAGCGTCCGACATGATGGCCTCAGGGATACAGGTGAAGGCGATCGTCGATGTGCGCACGGTGGTGCCCCCAGACGCCGCAGCGCTGGTGCCAGGCGTCGAGATTTTGTCCGGGCACGTGGTCGAGTCCACATCCGGCCGGCGTCAGCTGGATGGGGTGAGAGTTCGCACCCTGAAGGGGCAAGACAGCCGGCTTCTCGCCTGTGATTTGCTGGCCGTCTCTGGTGGTTGGAACCCCCTGCTGCACCTTTTTTCCCAGTCGCGTGGCAAGTTACGGTATGACGAAGGCTTGTCGGCCTTCGTCGCAGCCGAGGCCCATCAGGCCTCGCGCTGCGCAGGCGCCGCCAATGCCTGTTTTGACCTGCCATCGGCGCTGCAGGACGGCGCCTTGGCGGGTAGAGCCGCCGCGCGGGATCAAGGCTTTGCCGCCAATCCGGCAGCCCTCCCGTCAGCCCCAGCGGGTTTGGCGCCATCGACCCAAGCGCTGTGGCATGTCGAGCCGGCCCGCGCCTTTGACAAGGCCTTCGTCGACCTTCAGCACGACGTGACGGTGGCCGACATCCATTTGTCCTTGCGTGAAGGCTACGGTGCGGTTGAGCACGTCAAGCGCTACACCACAGCGGGTATGGGCATTGACCAGGGCAAAACCGGCAACGTCAATGTCATTGGCGCCATCGCCTTGGCGCAAGGGCAGCCGCTGGACAAGGTAGGAACGACCACCTTCCGCTCACCCTACTCGCCCATCGAATTTGGTGCGCTGGCCGGCGCGCGCGGCGGCACAGTCTTTCTGCCTTACCGCCACACCCCCATCACCGCCTGGAACCAAGCCGCCGGCGCCGTTATGTACGAGGCCGGTGCACGCTGGCGTCGCCCTGGCTATTTCCCACAACCGGGCGAGAGTTTTCAGGACACTGTCAATAGGGAGTCACTCGCCGTGCGGCAGAAGGTGGCAGCCTATGACGG
>RFWA01000899.1 GCA_009922295.1 Betaproteobacteria bacterium | reverse complement strand
GACCACCATGGCAATCACGCCTTGCATGGCCGGATCCCGGCTCAGCTTGGCTTTGTCAAACGCGAACTGGGCTGGCGCTGAGGCACTGCTGCGCAATGCCATGACCGGATAAGGCCAATCCACTTTTGCATGTGCTTGCAGATAGACGGTGGCAATGGCCGTGTGTTGCAGCGCAGCGGCTTGCGCTGACCAGGCGGGGTTGATTGACTGAGTCAATCGCGCTGCTTCCCAGGGCGGACAGGCCAGTACAACAGGGGATGACAAATGCGGCGACAGATCTTCCACATAGTGACCGGTCGCAACTTCGGCCCCGCGCTGCTTCAGCCATTGAACGGCTGCGTCCGGGAACAATCTGCTTTGATCGACACAAGGAATCAACATGTCGCTGCTGCCGTCGCCACCGAGCATTGCATCCTGCAACACCCGCAAAAAAACTCGGGCGCTGGCTTGTTGCGCCGGCAGGTTCAGCGCTGACACGCACAAGGGTTCGATCATCAAAGCCATGACGGCAGACGGCAAACCAGCGCATAACTCAGCCACGGTCATACCGGCGGAACATTCAAAATGCTGTTGCTGCCAGTGCACAGCCCTTCGAATGAAATTCCATTTGTCGCCCCAACTCCAACCGCGTGCGCTGACAATGCCCGCCAGCAGATTCAAGGGCGCGGGCAAAGCAGGCAGCCGCAGACCGTCACCGTCAGGTGTGCGTAAAGTCAAGGGCATGCGCCATAAATGCTTGTCTGTGTCCACGCCGACCAGCCTCATCAAGGCCAGCGTCTCCCGGTAAGCGCCGATCAGAATATGTTGTCCGTTGTCCAGCGCCAGGCCCTGGTGTGTGATGCGGCGCGCCCGCCCGCCGGTCTGCGGGGCGGCTTCCAGCAGGCGTACCTGCCAGCCCGAGTTCACCGCGTGAACCGCGGCCGACAGTCCGGCCCAGCCGCCGCCGATGATGGTGACCTGGTTCAAAAACGCCCCAGCGCCTGCATCTTCCAGGCCAGCCAGAGTTTGCGCA
>RFWA01000898.1 GCA_009922295.1 Betaproteobacteria bacterium | reverse complement strand
AGCGCCACCATCTTGCGCGTGTAGGGCGAGCCCGGCACGCCGTTGAGCAGCAAGGGGGGTTTGGTCATCCCAGTGTGGCCGGCCTACTTGGCCAGCAGTGCGAGCAGGCTGCCCAGGTGCACCAGAGCGGCCAGCAGGGCCAGCACCAGCGCCACCCAGCTGCGCGGGCGCAGGGCAAAGCTCATCATCACCTGCGCCGGAAAAGAAAAGGTCATCGCGGTGCCTGCCGTCTTGAGCGGGTGTACCTCGCGCAGCGACGGGTTGATGGCGAGCTTCATCATGTCGCGACGGCTACGGTAACGCATGGCGCCGACCACATGCCAGCCCGGGTCGGGCGGGGTGTTCCAGGCATCCACGTAGCCGCCTACCTTGCGCATGACCAGCATGGGGTGACCGCCGTGGGCCAGCAACACCTTGACAAAGCGTCGGCCATAGTCCTGCAGCAGGTTCAGGCCGAGCGTGGGCTTGGCATTGAGCGGGTGGGGTACCTCGTGGGGGTGCACCCGCACCAGGTTGCTCATGATGAACTCTTTGCCATCATCAGCCTCCAGAAAGGCGCGGATGACCGCTCTATCGGTATGTTCGCCCACTTTGGTTTTGGCCGTCTCAGCCAGAAAGGCCTCGATCTCGGCCTGGCTCAGGGGCCCGCGCCAGTTGTCATACCAGGCGCGGAACACCAAGTACAGGCCAAGCGCCACCGGCCATGCCCACCAGGCACCGACCATCATTCGGACGCCCCGACTGACAGCGTTGTGGGTTGGGTTGGTGTCATGCTGGCTCCAAAGTGGTGGCACTGTAAATGCCATGTGTGCGGTGGGTCAACCCTGGGTTTACCCCCGTTTGCGTCATTCGGCATTGCTCAGTGGGTAATGAATTCGTAACTGATCTCTTCGCTGTCCACCATGTCCAGCACATCGTGCAGCGCATCCTCGGTGTCGGCGCTAGCCCAAATGTCTTCGGGGTCGTTGGCAAACAGGGGCTCGATCGCCAAGTCCAGGTACTGGCCGTTGGGAAGCTTC
>RFWA01000897.1 GCA_009922295.1 Betaproteobacteria bacterium | reverse complement strand
AAACTTCGCACTCGGACGGCCGTCCTCTTACCAAGTGCAAGTTCCTGCACCGGGCACTACATTGACCGACGGCGCAGCCAATTTCCGCTCGGCCAACACGGGACTCTTTTTGCAAGACACTTGGACTGTCAGCAATCGGCTGACTATCACGGCCGGCGCCCGTTTGGATACGACCAACTTGCCAGATAAACCGGGCTACAACGCGGCAGCAGCAACACCTTTGGTGCAAGGCGCGGTCGCTGCCGGGACAACCACCGGTACGCGCAACTCTGGCGGCTTTGGGATGAACAATTCGGTCACCCCCGATGGTCAGACCTTGTTCCAGCCACGCATTGGCTTTAACTATGCGCTGGACGCAGACCAGAAGGAAAAAGCCCAGGTGCGGGGTGGACTGGGGCTGTTCCAGGGTGCCGCCGCTGCGGTTTGGTTTGCCAACCCCTATTCCAACACCGGACTGGCTACGCGTATTTTCGGATGCGGCGGCAGCTTTGCCAGCTGTAGCACCACCGGCGGAATTTTTAGCGCCAATCCAGCCAATCAGCCTACCAATTTCTCCAATGCGCCTCCTGCTGCCAACGTCGATTTTCTGGATCCCAACTTGACGCAACCGTCGATCTGGAAGATGAACCTCGCTTACGAGGGCGAATTGCCCTTTGGTGGCTTGGTGGCTGGTGCGGAGGTCCTGTTTACCAAGACCAAAGCAGGCCTGTACTACAAGCAGCTGAACTTGGGCTCAGCGACCCGGACCGGGCCTGATGGCCGTGAGTTGTATTACACGCCCAAGGGCTACGACCCCACTTGCTGGAATACGACCACGGGTGGAACTTTGACAACGGCGTCCGGATGCAGTGGTGAATGGGGTATTCGCAGCAAAGCGCTGAGTAACCCGTCCTACGCCAACGTAACGATGGCGGCGCAAAGCAACTTGGGTTCGGGCAACACCTTGACCTTGTCTTTGTCGCAACCGCAGCGCGATGGACTGGGCTGGCAAGTCGCCTACACCCGCCAAAGCGCGACAGA
>RFWA01000896.1 GCA_009922295.1 Betaproteobacteria bacterium | reverse complement strand
ATCATCCAATACTGGGCGCGGACATTGAGATTGAAAGCAAAATCCCACTCGTCATCGGTAGCCTGCAAAATGCTGCCGTTGTGCACAACACCGGCGCAATTGAACAAAACATTCAGCGGCGGCAGGGTGGCGACCAAACTGTGTATCGCGGCCTTGTCGAGCACGTTCAACACGGCAGTACGGACATTCGGCACGCCCTCATAAGCGGCCAAGAGTTGCGGATTGATGTCGGTGGCGATCACCTGCGCCCCCTGTGCAGCCATGGCCAATACGCTGGCATGCCCAATGCCCTGGCCCGCTGCGGTGACGAGTGCGGTTTTTCCTTGAAGTCTCATGATGTCGTCCTTTTGAGTGATTGATCGGCAATTTGCCGGTGGGTGATTTCCTTCCAGTCCCATTCGATGCCCAACCCTGGCGTGTCGGGCGGGTAAGCGTAGCCGCCTTCAACGCGGATGCGGCTGGTGGTGATGTCATCGAGCTGCGGGATGTACTCCACCCAGGCAGCGTTGGGCACGGCCGCACACAAGCTCACGTGCAACTCCATCAGGAAATGCGGGCACACCGGCACGTCAAACCCCTCGGCCAGGTGGGCTACCTTGATCCAGGGCGTGATGCCACCGATGCGTGCCACATCGGGCTGCACAATGCTGGAGGCCCCCTGTTCAAGGTACTCACGGAACTGGCTTAGGTGGTACATCGATTCGCCCACAGCCACGGGTATGGCCGTGTGCTGGCGCAGCTGGCGGTGGCCGGCGACGTCTTCCGCCGGCAGCGGCTCTTCCAGCCATGCCAGGTCAAACGGCGCGAATGCGGCTGCCCGGCGCACCACCTCGGGTCGGTTAAAGCCCTGGTTGGCGTCGGTCATCAACTCGAACCCGGGGCCAACCGCCTCGCGCACCGCGGCCAGCCGGGCCACATCTTCACTGACATGCGGCCGGCCAATCTTGATCTTGGCGCCCTTGAAGCCCTGGGCCTGGGCTGCCAAGGTTTGCGCTACCAGTTCGTCAGCACCCAGATGCA
>RFWA01000895.1 GCA_009922295.1 Betaproteobacteria bacterium | reverse complement strand
TACCCTTAGGCATTTTTGCAATAGTTGCCATATAACCATAAATAGCCACCTGGATTTGCAGATTGCTAACTACGTTAACTGACATATAAGCCTGTGGTGATTGATAAACAGTAAACGCCTCAGGTGCAAGAATCACAGCTGAATCATCAATGTTTGTACTAACGGCAAAGTTTTTATCTACATATAACGAAAGGCCTAGTACGTTACCTCGAATTGAGCCAGGTTCAGTTAGCCCGCCTGCGTTCATTGGCTGGCTAGCTGAATAAATAGGGCGGCCAGTTGAATCGGTAGCGCCGAGCAATAATTGCCATTGGCTTGGATTCGCAACGTAGTTACTAGCAAAGTAACCTGTTGCTGTGTACACCTTTTGCGCTGCATCTGCCGCATAAGCAATTACGCCTGCGCTTGTAGCTGCCTGTGTGGCACCTTGCTGGCCAGCTGTAATCATCGCGGCCAAAACAGTGGTATCTACGGTTTTAAGGTACGCATTTTGTAGTTGCTGTGTTAGCTCTGAATAGAAGTTAGGATCAGAGCGCTCTAACAACTCAATGCTAATTGTGTTCATACCTGAATATTTATTTACTGTACCTGTTAAATATTCTGTAACCATACCTGTGTTATCAACTGCGCCACCTTCGGCTTCAACTGTAACTGTAGGTGCTACGCCTGATTGACCGCCTGCGGATGTAACAAGAGACGGTACTGAGATAGTCATACCGCTAGCTGGCAAAGTACCACGTGAACACGCATCAATAGCAGGTGTGCCAAAACGTGTATTAGTTGGGAACTCTGATAGGTACTGAGTTGGGTTAAATGCTGGGTTAGTTGAAAATGAGTCATCTGCGGCTGTGATGTACAGCTTGCTATCTTCATTACCTAGTGCAGCTTTGATTTTGTGTTCAGTATATGAACCCATATTTACGATTGGTGTACGTACACGCTGTGAATTAAGCGCGCTTGGTAGGATGATTTTACGAGCTGCCTCTACTGTAGGTGCAGCCTGCTCTGTGGCATCTACTG
>RFWA01000894.1 GCA_009922295.1 Betaproteobacteria bacterium | reverse complement strand
AACCAGCGGCCGCAGCCGCTGGCGTGGCGCCACTGTTCATGGTGCAGGCCCTTGGGGTTTTTGCGCATGAAGAGGTAGTCACCCCACTGTTCGTCGCTCAGGGTCTCGGTCTGCAGCGGGCGGGCGATGCCGCCCTCACCACCGTAGGCAAATTCGGTCTCGGCGCGCACACCGCAATACGGGCATTCAATCAGTAGCATGGTTGTCGTCCGGTTCAGTGCGCCACGGCGGCTGCGCCGTGCTCGTCAATCAGGTGGCCGGTGTAGAAGCGATCCAGCGAAAACGCAGCATTGAGCGCGTGCGGCCGGTCTTGCGCCACGGTGTGCGCCATGGCCCAGCCCGAACCGGGCGTGGCCTTGAAGCCGCCAGTACCCCAACCGCAGTTGATATAGAGCCCCTTGACCGGGGTCAGGCTGATGATGGGGCAGGCATCCGGCGACACATCGACAATGCCGCCCCATTGGCGGTTCATGCGCACCCGCGAGAACAGCGGGAACATCTCGACGATGGCCTGCAGCGTGTGCTCGATGGTCTGGTAGCTGCCGCGCTGGCCGTAGCCGGTGTAGGCGTCGATGCCGGCGCCGATCACCAGGTCGCCCTTGTCCGACTGGCTGATGTAGGCGTGGATGGCATTGCTCATGACCACGTTGGGGAAAATCGGTTTCATCGGCTCCGACACCAGGGCCTGCAGCGGGTGGCTCTCGATTGGCAGCCGAATGTCGGCCAGGCTGGCCACCACACTGGAATGCCCCGCTGCCACGATCGCCACCTTGGGCGTCTTGATGAAGCCGCGCGCCGTGTCCAGACCAAGCACCGCGCCGTTCTCGCGCCGGATGCCGGTCACTTCGCAGTTCTGGATGATGTCCACGCCCAAGGCATCTGCGGCTCGGGCGTAGCCCCAGGCCACCGCGTCATGCCGTGCCACACCAGCGCGGCGCTGCAAGGAAGCTCCCAGAACCGGGTAACGGGTGTTGAGGTTGATGAAAGGAATCATTTCCTTGATCTGCGCCGGGCTGACCA
>RFWA01000893.1 GCA_009922295.1 Betaproteobacteria bacterium | reverse complement strand
AAGGCTGCGGCCTTGTCCTACCTACGTGCAGCTCTATCGTGCGTGGGTGCGCTGTATCTATCAGGTATCACAGACCCTAAAGTACTAGCTAATGCTTTTCTAGCTGGGCTAATTGGGCCAGTACTTAAAGCTATAGCACCTAATGAAAAGCAACTCGGGATAGGCGCTAAGTAAGTGTCACAGGCCCAGGCATACATAGCCGTAGCTTTGGGGATCGCTACGCTTTCAGGGTTTATGGCTGGGCTTGTGCGGCACCTTGTTAAGTACTACCTATCTGAGCTAAAGCCTGACGGCAACGGCGGGCATAACCTTGTAGGGCGCGTTGAGCGTATAGAGATACGCGTAGATAAGATTTACGAGCTGTTGCTAGAGGACAGGCTTAGTAAGTAGGGCGTGTCGCGTTGTCTTTTGTCGGTAGGTAGGTTCATACTTTAACTACACACGCCGAGAGGGCTACTCGGATAAGTAGCGACTCGGCCTTAACAAAGGGCGAAAGATGAACAGTTTAGATTTAATGGTAGTAGGTATGGTTTGCCTATTTATCGGCTTATTTATATGGGCAGCTTATGAAATGGGCTACAAAGTAGGCCTGGGTGAAGGTTACCTACGTGGCCGTAATATCGCTAAGGCGCTAAAAGAAGCTGAGGCCAAGCGATGAGTAACTTTTTAGAGGGCTATGAAGATGTCAACGCTAGGATTATTAGAGCGCGTGCAGAATATCCGACCCTACGCCTTGTTGCTTATATCGAGGATATAGACATAACAAAAGGTTATATTTTGGTTAAAGCCGAGGCGTACAAAAACTACGAAGATGAAAAGCCAAGCGCCGTTGACTACGCTTTTGAAATGCGCTCAGACCGAGGCGTAAACCTTCATTTTTGGGTAGAAAATGCGATTACGAGCGCTTACGGACGTGTAATCGGCCTACTAACACCTGGCGGTATTGCCCGCAGTACAAAACAGGATATGGAAAAGGTAGAGGCACTTAGCACTAGAGACGTAGCACCTGTGAGTGATGAT
>RFWA01000892.1 GCA_009922295.1 Betaproteobacteria bacterium | reverse complement strand
TCCTGCTGGCGATTGCGCTGGTGGCACTGCTGGGCTCTAGCGTCAAGGTCGTGATCATCGCTATCGCCATCCCCGAGATCCCTAGGGTCGCCCGCCTGGTGCGCGCCGTGGTGTTGTCGGTACGTGATCTGCCCTTTGTTGAAGCGGCCCGCTCCAATGGCACGCGTGTGACCAAGCTGCTGCGCCGGCATATCCTGCCCAGCACCATTGCGCCCTTGATCGTGCAGGCCACCTACATCTGTGCCTCGGCCATCCTGGCAGAGGCTGGCCTGAGCTTTTTGGGCGCCGGCACGCCGCCTGAATTTCCCACCTGGGGCAACATGATTGCGTCGAGCCGGCTCTACCTGCAGATCGCACCCTGGACCATTTTTGCGCCAGGTATCTGTTTGGCACTGATGGTGTTGGCGGTCAATTTGCTTGGCGATGGCTTACGTGATCGGCTTGACCCGCGTATCTCACGGCGGATGTGATGACACCCATTCTTGAAATTGACGACCTACACACGCATTTCCGCACGCGTGACGGCGTGGTGCGGGCGATCGAAGGCTTGTCGTTGACGGTCCAAGCCGGTGAGGTGCTGGGCATTGTGGGCGAAAGCGGCTGCGGTAAATCAGTGACAGCCCTGTCGGTGATGCGGCTCATTCCGTCCAGTTCTGGCGGCATTGTGAAGGGCCAGGTGCGCTTTGAGGGCAAAGACCTCGCCAGCCTGAGCGACGCCCAGATGCGCAAGATTCGCGGCAACCAGATCGCGATGGTGTTTCAGGAGCCCATGACCTCGCTCAACCCGGTGCACACCGTGGGGGCGCAAATTGCCGAAGCCGTGCGTATTCACCAGGGTTTGTCCGGCCCGGCGGCCATGGCCCGTGCTGCCGAGATGTTGAATCTGGTGCGCATCCCGGATGCGTCTAAGCGGCTGCAAGACTACCCGCACCAGTTCTCCGGCGGCATGCGCCAGCGCGTCATGATCGCCATGGCCCTGTCCTGCAACCCCAAGCTGCTGATTGCCGATGAGCCGACCAC
>RFWA01000891.1 GCA_009922295.1 Betaproteobacteria bacterium | reverse complement strand
GACCAAAGCTTTGATTGAACCAAGCCAGCAGCAGCATAGCCCCAGGCACCAGGCTGGCGAACTGCTGGGTAAATGGAAGATTCACGCGCATGGGACCCTTCTGAATATTCGGCTCAAAGCTAAGGCGGGCTTCTTAAGTGAGTGCCATGCTCTGATGCGGATCAAAGTCGCGTCAATTTGACCCGCTGACCCCGGCGAATTGGACTTCAGGCCAGGTCGCGAAAACCTTGCAGGGGTGCCAGGGCTGGGAAGTCCGCCGGTTTTTTGGTCTTCATGGACGCCACGGCGCCTCGCACATGGGCGTTACTCCAGATCGCCCCCTGCAGCCAGCCCATTTGCCGCAGCGAGTCTTCGACAGAGTGATCTCGGGCGTAATGCACGGCCTGCTTGGTGCCCCAAATCGCGACCGGCGGCTTGGCCGCAATTTCGTGTGCGCACTGCAGCGCAGCGGCCAGCGTGGCCTCGGGCGTGTCAAACACCTCGTTCACCAGACCGTAGCCCTGCGCCCGCGCCGCCCCCAGTCGCCGCCCGGTGTAGGCCAGTTCCTTGACCACAGCCATCGGCATCAGCTTGGGCAGGCGTTGCAAAGTGCCTACATCAGCCACCATGCCGATGTTGATCTCTTGAATGCAAAAAAATGCGTCGGCCGTGGCGTAGCGTATGCAGCAGGCCGTCACCATGTCCACCGCGCCGCCAATGCAGCCGCCCTGGATGGCCACGATCACCGGCATGCGCAGGTTTTCTAACTTGCTGAAGGTGGCCTGCATCTCGGTCAGCGTATCAAAGATGGCAGCGCGTCCCTCTGGGCTTTGGTCGTCCATGCTGATCGCACCGGCAAAAGTCTCCAGCGCCATGCCAGCGCTGAAATGCCGGCCGGTGCTGCTGATCACCAAGGCGCGGGCCGTGCCCTCCTGGTGCAACTGAGACAGCACGGCATCGAGCTCGCGCCAGAACAGCGGGTGCATGGTGTTGAGCTCGGCCGGCCGGTTCAGCACCAGGTGAGCCACGTGGTGCTCGGCG
>RFWA01000090.1 GCA_009922295.1 Betaproteobacteria bacterium | reverse complement strand
CAGCACAGTCACCCGGTCGCACAGGCCCATCACCAGCTTCACATCGTGCTCGATCAGCAAAATGGTGCGGTTGTCATTGCGGATTTTGTCGATCAACTCGCGCAGCATCACTTTTTCGGTGGCATTCATACCGGCGGCTGGCTCATCCAGGGCAATCAGCTGCGGGTCGGTGGCCAGGGCGCGCGCAATCTCAAGCCTGCGCTGGTCACCATAGCTCAGGGTGCGGGCCTTGTAATCAGCAAACCGACCAATACCGACGTAGTCCAGCAGCTCCTGCGCACGCGAAGCAATAGCCAATTCCTCGGCCTTGAAGCCGGGGGTACGGAAGATGGCACCCAACAGGCCCGACCCGGTACGGATATGGCGGCCCACCATCACGTTCTCCAGCGCGGTCATCTCGGCAAACAGACGAATATTTTGAAAGGTGCGCGCAATGCCAGCTTTGGCCACTTCATGCACCGCCGTAGGTTGGTACGCCTTACCGGCCAGCGCAAAGCTACCGCCGTCGGGCGTGTACAGGCCGGTCAGGACGTTGAAAAAGGTGGTCTTGCCCGCACCGTTGGGGCCGATCAGGCCATACACCTGCCCGCGCTGAATGCGGATGCCGACATCGCTGAGGGCCTGCAGCCCACCGAAGCGCTTGGAAACACCGGTCACCTCAAGTACTGTGTCTGTCATGGTACGCTCTCGTCAGCTCTTGGTGTTTTGCAGGGACTTGCCGTGGTCCGGCGCGGGCCACAGGCCACGCGGCCGCAACAGCATCACGCTGATCATCGCCAGCGCGATCAGCAACTGACGCAGAATCGCCGAATCGAGCCGGCCACCGCTCATGGCCTGCAACGGTCCGGCCACGTAGCGCAGCACCTCAGGCAGAGCAGACAGCAGCACCGCGCCCAGAATCACCCCGGGCAAGTGGCCGATGCCGCCCAGCACCACCATGGCCACGATCATCACCGACTCCATCAAACTGAAGGACTCGGGCGAGATGAAGCCCTGAAACGAGGCAAACATGGCACCCGACACGCCGCCAAAGGTCGCGCCCATGCCAAAGGCCAGCAGCTTCATGTTGGTGGTGTTGATGCCCATGGCCTTGGCCGCAATTTCATCCTCCCGAATGGCCATCCAGGCCCGCCCAACGCGTGACCGCTCCAGCCGGTGACAGACCAGCACACTGAACAGCACCAGCGCCAAAAACAGGTAGTAGTAGAGCGACACCGAAGCCAGCTCAAAGCCAAAGATGTCCACTCTCTTGCCCAGGCTGAGCCCGAAAAAACTCAGTGAATCGATCTGGTTCAGACCCTTGGGGCCGTTGGTGATGTTGACCGGATGGTCCAGGTTGTTCAAGAAAACACGAATGATTTCACCAAAGCCCAAAGTGACGATGGCCAGGTAGTCCCCTCGCAGGCGCAGCGTTGGGGCACCGAGCAATACGCCAAAAACTCCGGCAAGGCCCGCCGCCGCCGGGATCACGATCCATAGCGGTGTATGCAGGCCATTGGGAAACAAAGAGGCCACTGCAGCAAAGGACTCACTCAAATGGGGTGAGGCCATCAGCCCGTACATGTAAGCGCCAATCGCAAAAAAGGCCACATAGCCAAGGTCCAGCAGGCCCGCATAGCCGACCACAATATTTAGGCCCAACGCCAGAAGCACATACAGCAGGGCCATGTCGGCAATACGCACCCAGGCGTTGCCAAAGCCTTGCAACAACAAAGGCAGCACCAGCAAGCCCACAGCCGACAGCGCCAGCGCCACCAGATTGCGTTGATTCAGTTTCATGTCAGTCCTTGAGTCAGTTGGTGGCGATGCTCAGGCCCGGTCTGCCACCCGCTCACCCAGCAAGCCCGAGGGCCGCAGCGTGAGCACGATGATCAGCACGATAAAGGCAAAGATGTCGGAGTAATGGCTGCCCAGCACACCGCCGGTCAGAGCGCCAATGTAGCCAGCGCCAATCGACTCGATGAGGCCCAGCAGAATGCCCCCCACCACGGCGCCAGCCAGATTGCCAATGCCGCCGAACACCGCTGCCGTGAAGGCCTTGAGGCCCGGCAAAAAGCCCATGGTGTGCTGAACCGTGCCGTAGTTGGCAGCCCACATCACGCCGGCAATGGCGGCCAATACGGCGCCAATCAGAAAAGTAGCCGAGATCACCATGTCGGGCTTGACACCCATGAGTGCTGCCACTCTCGGGTTCTCGGCGGTCGCGCGCATGGCACGGCCTAGTCGGGTCGAGTTCACCACCCACATCAGCACCGCCAGCGACACGGCGGTCACGCCCAAAATCAACACTTGGGTCGGCGTGATCACGGCGCCGCCAATGTTAAATGGCGTGTTGGGCAAGAGCGAAGGGTAAGGCTTGTAATTGGGCTTCCAGATGATCATGGCCAGTGTTTGCAGCAGGATCGACATGCCGATGGCGGTGATCAAGGGCGCCAGCTTGGGGCTGTTGCGCAGCGGCCTGTAAGCCACTTTTTCAATCACAAAATTGAGTGCAGCGGCCACCACGCAGGCGATGATCAGAGCCACAAACAGGATCACATAGCCCGGCGTTCCCGGCATGCCGTCTTTCATCAGGCCGATGATCGTCCAACTGGTCAGGGCGCCGACCATCAGCACCTCGCCATGGGCGAAGTTGATCAGGTTGATGATGCCGTAGACCATGGTGTAGCCCAGCGCGACGAGGGCGTACATGCTGCCCAACACCAGACCGTTGATGATCTGCTGTATCAAGGTATCCATAAAACTTCTCCGATTGGTGACCGGCGCTTGCGTTGTTGGTTTGCCGCCGAGCCGCGCGGCCTTGTGAGCGCTGACAGGTCTCTAGCAATTACCCTGCCAATATGGCGCAATAGGCAGTCAATTGGTCGAGATTGTAGCGAGCACCTACCCAGACCGGGGGCGCTTTAGCCGGGGTTTACCCTCCCACGGGCGGGACATCAGCAGGAATCAAAGGCCATCAGTTGCCCTGATGGTTTAGGCTGCGCAGTTGCCGCAACTTATCGGCGATACGGATCTCCAAGCCGCGCTCGACCGGGCGGTAAAACCCGGGCGCAGCCATGCCCTCAGGCAGGTAATTTTCTCCGGCGGCAAATCCGTCCTGCTCGTCGTGCGCATAGCGATAGCCTTTACCGTAATCCAGGTTTTTCATGAGCTGCGTGGGTGCATTGCGCAGGTGCATAGGCACCGGCCGGGTGCCATCTTTTTTGACAAAAGCCCGGGCTTCATTAAAAGCCTTGTAAACCGCGTTGGATTTGGCGGCCACGGCCAGGTAAACCACGCACTCGGCCAGCGCCAGCTCGCCCTCGGGGCTACCCATTCGCTCGTAGACCTCGGCGGCGTCCAGGGCCAGGCGCAGGGCCCGCGGGTCGGCCAGGCCAATGTCTTCGCTGGCCATGCGGATCAGACGACGCGCCATGTAACGGGGATCTGCACCACCGTCGAGCATGCGCACGAGCCAGTACAGAGCCGCATCCGGGTCAGAGCCGCGCACCGATTTGTGCAGGGCGCTGATGGTGTCGTAAAACTGCTCGCCCCCCTTGTCGTAGCGGCGCATGCGTTCACCCAGCACCTTGAGCAGCCAGCCATCGGTCACCTCGGTACGCTTTTCCTGGGTGGCGGCCGCAGCCAGTGTTTCCAGCGTGTTGAGCAGCCGACGCGCATCGCCATCCGCATAGGCAATGAGCCGGTCGACGGCCTCGGCCTCTATGGGCGGCACAGCGCCACTGCCAAGGGCGCGCGCCACAATTTGCTCCAGGTCAGGCTGGGTCAAGGCATGCAACACGTAAACAGCCGCGCGCGACAGCAGGGCCGAGTTCACCTCGAAAGACGGGTTTTCGGTGGTGGCACCGATAAAAGTGAAAAGGCCGCTTTCCACATGGGGCAAAAAAGCATCCTGTTGGCTTTTGTTGAAGCGGTGCACTTCATCCACGAACAGAATGGTGCGACGGCCCTGATTGCGCGCCAGCTGGGCCAGCTCCACCGCCTCCCGGATGTCTTTAACGCCGCCCAAGACGGCACTGATGGTAATGAACTGCGCATCAAACGCATCGGCCATCAGCCTGGCCATGGTGGTCTTGCCGGTGCCCGGGGGGCCCCAAAGGATGCAGCTGTGAGGCTGCCCCGATTCAAAAGCCAGGCGCAGCGCCATGCCTTCGCCCAGTAAATGCTGCTGCCCGATCACCTCGGCAAGGGTTTTGGGGCGCAGGCGCTCCGCTAGGGGCTGGTGGTCAGAGAGTTGGGGGGCCATGGAGCGTCATTGCGGGGCAATCTGCGTCTAGCGGGCGACCAGATTTAAACCGATGCACTGGGGTAAGCAGTCATCTCAAAGTTGGCCTTTTTAAGTGCGGGCAGCAGCGTGGACGCCGTCGCGTCGTCGAGTGGCACCAGCGGTGGACGAACCACACGCCATTCAGGGTGCTTGGATACTTCGGCCACCACGCACTTCATCGCGGGGATCATCGGCACTGATTGGAAGATCTGGCGCACCACATCGGCTTTGGCTTGCAGTGACGGGCCTTCTGGGGTGTCCCAGCCTTTGTACAAAGCATAAATGCCCGCCGGGTTCATATTGACCGTGGCGCTGATGCAGCCTGCAGCCCCCAGGGGCAAAGCGGACGACAGGGTGGACTCGCTGGCTGGAAAAACATCAAAGCCATCCCGACTGTAACTGTCGATCATCATGCGAGTGTTATCCCAAACACCCGAAGAGTCCTTGGCACCTGCAACGGTGCCGGGGTAGCGCTTGAGCAACATGTCAATCAGATTCATCGTGATGGGAACCTGTGTCATTTGGGGAATGTGGTACAGGTACAGCCTCAGCCGGTCATCACCGACCTGCTCAATTACTTCCGAGTAGTAGGCGAACAGCCCCTCGTCTGACACGCCTTTGTAATAAAACGGCGGAAGCATCAGCACACCCGAGGCGCCGGCGGCCACGGCATGACGGGTCAATCGGACTGAATCTGTGATGGAGCAGCCACCCGTGCCCGGCATCATTCGGCTTGCGGGGATACCCGCGGCAATCAAAGCATCCGTCAGGGTCACGCGCTCATCCACGGACAGGGACGCCGACTCTGAGTTTGTTCCAAAAATGGCTAGTCCTACATGGTTGTCAATCAACCAACGGCAGTGGGCAATGAACCGCTCAACGTCTGGAGCGTAGAACTTGGCCTTGAACGGTGTCAGGACAGGGGCCAGTGGGCCACGAATTTTGTCTTGCATTTTGGGGCTGCCTCGTAGGGGTCTGCAAATGTCAGGTGTCCATTGGCGGGTTATCTGTTGCCTGCGAAGCCACACCAATGCAGAATGCAGCTTACCACTCGATACCGGAGCCCCAATGGAAACCTCGCAGCCCGCCGCCTACCCCGATCTGCAGCACCTGACTCAAATGATCCAACGCGTTGACGATCGACAACAACTCGCCGAGCTGATCTCACGCTACGGCATGGTCGTTGATGACCGTGACTTCGACAAGCTGGGCAGCCTGTTTGCAACGGATGGCCAGTTTCAAGCGGTCAAAGGCCGGGACGCCGTGGTCGCCTTTTACCGCTACCGCACATCCCTGTTTACGACGAGCTACCACTATGCGCACACTTGGCACTTCGATCTGATTTCGGATCACCAGGCCTCAGGCGTGGTCAACGCGCACGCCGAACTGTGTATCAATGGCCAAGCCGTGCACATCGCCTTGCGCTACCTGGACACTTACACCAAGACCGACGGCCACTGGCTGTTCCAGTCGCGGGCGCTGAAGTTCCGCTACGTGCTGCCACTGAGTGAGCTTGCCAATGGGCTGGACCAGCCTCTGCGCGTGCGCTGGCCCGGCACCGAGCCGCAATTGGCAGATCTACCCGACCAGCTGCAAACCTACATCGACAGCCGCAAAATGCCAACCTAAGCCATTCAACTCAGCGAGCCCGACATGTCCAGAATCAGATCACTCACCGTCGACGAATTCGACCCAGAACTTCGAAGCCTGCTCAATGCAGATCAAAAAACTGAGCGCGAATTACGGCCCACCAGTGTGCGTGCGCACCACCCGGAGCTGGCCAAAGCCTATTTGCGTTTTGGCGGGGCGCTGAAAGCGCATTCAGTGCTGTCAGCCCGTCTGCGAGAGTTGATACGGTTGCGAATTGCCTTTCACAACCAATGTCGCAGTTGTATGGCCATGCGCTATGCAGATGCGGTTGACGATGGTGTCAATGAAGACTTGGTGTGCGCACTGGAAAAACCTCACGAAGCGCCTGACCTCACTGAGTCCGAGCGGGTGGCTCTGCGTTACGCCGACCTGCTGGCCAACAACCACCTGGCGATCGATGACGCGTTTTATGCATTGCTAAAGACGCATTTTTCCGAGAAAGCGCTGGTCGAACTTGGCATGGTGTGCGCCCTGTGCATTGGTTTTGGCCGGCTGTCCGCCAGCTGGGACATGACGGAGGACTTGCCGGAGCGTTTCCAGGCCCAAGGCACGGAACTCGTCACGCCCTGGGGCCCTGATGCCTGGACGACTGCTCACTGACGAATGACGTCAGCGCCCGCCGGCGGCTTGAACTGGAAGCTGGCGGCTTCTATGGCCACATTGGACTGAAAAGAACTGAAAGTAAGTACCGATCGTTGGCCAAAGCTGTCGAGCATCTCCAGCACCGCCAACTCTGCCCCGCGAAACCCAAGCCCTACGCTTTGCAACTGGCCATCGCGCACTTTGGGGGTCGCCAACACCCACTGCAGGCCGTCGCGGTCAGGTGCATCGGCCAGGACAAAGTCGTTTTGCAGAGCGCGCAGGTCACCCGCCGAGGCAATCAGGGCTGCCGGGGTTGCCCCAAGCGCCTGCGCTTGCTTGCGGGCTGTGACCTGATTCAGGTCCACGTCATACAACCAGAGGGTCTGACCATCAGCAACAATGGTCTGTTCAAACGGCTTACGGTAAATGAACCTAAAACGGTTCGGGCGGGCAAACTCGAAACTGCCGCCAGATGCCTTGGCCCGACCAAGCACACCATCCTTGGGTGGGGCAGTCACAAGTTGGGTGAATTCAGCCCGACCGGATTTGGTCATCCGGAGAAAATTTTCCAAGCTTTCCAGGCCTCCAGCCCTTACCAGTGAAGGGGTTATAGCTATTAAAAGAATAGCGAAAACCCGAGCGGTGCTGACAGATGTGATCATGTGTTTCACTCGGCGCGAGCCGGTACCAAAATATCGCGCTGGCCACTGCTGCTCATGCTGCTGACCAGGCCGGCGTTTTCCATATCCTCGACCAGCCGGGCCGCACGGTTGTAGCCGATCTTCAAGTGGCGTTGCACCAGCGAGATGCTGGCCTTTCGGTTCTTCAGGACGACTTCAACCGCCTGGTCGTACATCGGGTCTTTTTCGCCCCCGCCGGTCCCGCCGTCGCCCAAGGCATCGCCCTCACCATCGACCGTGCCGCCTTCGAGTAAACCCTCGATGTAGTTGGGCTCGCCCTGACTCTTGAGGTAACTAACCACCCGGTGAACTTCCTCATCACTGACAAAGGCACCGTGCACACGCACCGGCAACCCGGTGCCACTGGGCATGTAAAGCATATCGCCCATGCCCAGCAGGGCTTCAGCGCCCATTTGGTCCAGAATGGTGCGACTGTCGATTTTGCTCGACACCTGAAACGCGATTCGGGTCGGAATATTGGCCTTGATCAGGCCGGTGATCACATCCACGCTGGGGCGCTGCGTAGCCAGAATGAGGTGGATGCCGGCGGCACGGGCTTTTTGGGCGAGCCGGGCAATCAGTTCCTCGATCTTTTTACCCACCACCATCATCAGGTCGGCCAGTTCATCGATCACGACAACAATGTGCGGCAGCCGATCCAGCGGCTCGGGCGCCTCGGGCGTGAGGCTGAACGGGTTGCCAATATGCTCGCCACGGGCCTTGGCTTCGTCGAGCTTGACGTTGTAGCCCGCCAGGTTGCGCACACCCATCTTGCTCATGAGCTTGTAACGGCGCTCCATTTCAGCCACGCACCAGGTGAGACCGTTAGCGGCCTGCTTCATGTCCGTCACGACAGGCGCCAGCAAATGCGGAATACCCTCGTACACCGACATCTCCAGCATTTTGGGGTCGATCATCAGCAGGCGCACGTCGCGCGCCTCGGCCTTGTACAGCAGGCTCAAAATCATGGCGTTGATGCCGACCGACTTGCCCGACCCGGTGGTGCCCGCCACCAAGACATGGGGCATCTTGGCCAGATCGGCCACCACTGGATTGCCAATGATGTCCTTGCCCAAACCCATGGTCAGCATGGACCTGGCCTCGTTGTAAACATTGGAGCCAAGAATCTCTGACAGGCGAATTGACTGCCGTTTGGCATTGGGCAACTCGAGCGCCATGAAATTTTTGCCGGGGATGGTCTCCACCACCCGGATTGACACCAGACTGAGCGAGCGCGCCAGGTCCTTGGCCAGCCCAACGATTTGGGAGCCCTTGACGCCGGTCGCGGGCTCGATCTCGTAGCGCGTGATCACTGGACCGGGCTGGGCCAGCACCACCCGTACCTCAACACCGAAGTCCCTGAGCTTCTTTTCGATCATGCGGCTGGTCATCTCCAGCGT
>RFWA01000890.1 GCA_009922295.1 Betaproteobacteria bacterium | reverse complement strand
TGGTGCTCATCTCGATCCAGGTGCCGCCGGATTTGATGTTCTCGAATACGCCGCCCGCACCCTCGACCACTTTGCGCGATACCGCAGGCGACGGCAGCACGGTAATCACCACATCCGCATCGCGGCAAGTGCCGGCCACATCGTCCGACCAGCTAGCGCCACCGGCCAAGAGGCCTTTGGCCAGGTCTTTGTTCAGATCGTTCACGACCACCGGGTAACCCGCTTTGACCAGGTTGTTGCACAGGCCTTCGCCCAATGCGCCTAAGCCGATGAAGCCGATGCGGAGTTTGTTCGCACTCATGAAAATGTCCTTTTGTGAGAGAGTAAGTTTTTAAAAACGGTTCAAGTTGGCCTGTTGTATTGACATGGATTGCCACGGCCTTCGGCCTCGCAATGACGCGGCAGCGAGCGTGCAGCCTCGCGATGAGGTGGCAGCGAGCGTGCAGCCTCGCGATGAGGTGGCAGCGAGCGTGCAGCCTCGCGATGAAGTGGCAGCGAGCGTGCAGCTTGGCGATGCAGGTGCATCCGTAAGCGCTACATCCGTCACTGCGAGGAGCGACAGCGACGCGGCAGTCCATGACTGGTTGGTGTTTTGCATACTTAGCGGTTTACATCCACCACCACGCGACCACGTGAGGTGCCGGCCATGAAGGCGGCAGCTTGCGCTGGGACTTCGCTCAGGGCCACGGTGCGCTGCATGTGCGCTTGCGCGTCGGCAGGGAATTCGGTCGCCAGGCGTTCCCAGGCGGCCAGGCGTTTGTCCAAGGGGCACATCACCGAGTCCACGCCCCACAAGCGCACGCCGCGCAGTATGAAAGGCATGACCGTGGTGTCCAGCCCGAAGCCACCGGCCAGGCCGCAAGCGGCGACTGCGCCGCCGTAGTCGATTTCGCTGAGCATGCGCGCCAGCACCGTGCCACCCACCACATCGACCGCGCCTTGCCAGCGCTGCGTGCCCAAGGGCGCGGGTTTTTCTTTCCACTCGGGCCCGCCGATCACGTCCACAGCGCCCAGGCCCAT
>RFWA01000889.1 GCA_009922295.1 Betaproteobacteria bacterium | reverse complement strand
GGTGCCCGTGCGTTGGGTGCAGCGCTCTACCTCGCCCACAAAGATCACATGGTCACCCTCTTCGTAGCGGCTGCGGTTAAAGCACTCAAAAGTGGCCGCTGCGCCGGCTAACAGAGGTGCACCGGCAACGCCATCAACAAAGTCCACCCCCACAAAACGGTCGGTGTCACGACTGGCAAAACGCAGGGCCAGGTCCTGTTGGTCGGCACCCAGGATGTTGATGGCGTAATGCGAGCCAGTGCTGAAGGCATGCATGGACGTGGCCGACTTGGCCAGGCTCCACAGCACCAGAGGCGGCGCCATCGACACCGAGTTGAAGGAGTTGGCCGTGAGGCCCACCAGTTCACCCGCGCTACTGCGGGCCGTGACAATGGTGACGCCGGTGGCGAACATGCCCAGTGCTGCCCGGAACTCGGCCTTGGAAAAGTTGGGCTCGCGGGGCTTGGGGTTGGCATCTGGCAAATACATGGCCTGAATTTACCTGAGTTTGACCAAAGCCACAGTCGCCGGGGCTACTGCGGGGCCCACACCGCTTGTGCTACCGTGATGCCTTGCCCACTTAAACCACGCCTGTCATGTCTGCCCTCCTCACCATCGACTTTGTGTCTGACATTTCCTGCCCCTGGTGCGCCATTGGCTTGAGCGCGCTTGAGCAGGCCTTGGACCGCCTGAGCCCTGAGCTCAGCGCCGAGTTGCACGTGCAGCCTTTTGAGCTCAACCGGGACATGCCGGCCGGCGGCCAGGACATTACCGAGCACCTGACGCAAAAATACGGCTCCACAGGGGAGCAGCAAACGGCGATTCGGGACACCATTCGCCAGCGCGGCGCCGAGGTGGGCTTTACCTTTGCCCAGCAGGGGCGTGACCGCATTTACAACACCTTTGACGCCCACCGGCTGCTGCATTGGGCCGAGCTGGAGGGCGAGCCTGGTCAGCAGCTGGCCCTGAAAAAAGCCTTGCTGCAAGCCTATTTCACCGACGGCCAGAGCCCGGAGGCCCATGCCGTGCTGGTCTCAGCCGCGGCAGGG
>RFWA01000888.1 GCA_009922295.1 Betaproteobacteria bacterium | reverse complement strand
CTGGGCGGCGCGGCGCGCATGCAGTCGGCGCCATCGCCGGCACCAGAGCCCGCTTTGACGCATGAAATATCCGAACAGCCCGTCCAGCCAGCGGCAACACCCGTAGCGGTTAGCGCAGCAACTGCCAGTGTTGTGACCTCGGCATGGGATCTAGACGCAGAAAAAGAACTGAGAAAAATACCTTTTTTCGTCCGTGGCAAAGCCAGGCGAAATACCGAGCGTTACGCCTCTGAGCGTGGCCTCTCGGTGATCACGACGGAGACTCTGTATGACGCTAAAGCTTACTTCGCTCGGTAGAGCGCAAGCTGCTCGCCAAACCACCCCGATCAAGGTGGTGGTCGTGACCATGGACACGCACTTGGCCAGCTCGATCCATCGCGCCAGCCAGACTCTGCGCCGCGAGTTTCCTGGCTTGTCGCTGAGCCTGCACGCAGCCTCTGAATATGCTGGCAACGAGGCACTGATTGCCCGTTGCAAAGCGGATATTGCCTCGGCCGATATCGTGGTGGCGGGCATGCTGTTTTTGGAAGACCATTTCCTGCCCATCCTGGATGACCTGCGTGCCCGTCGCATGCATTGCGATGCCATGATTTGCATGGCCAGCGCGACAGAAGTGGTGCAACTGACTCGCTTGGGGCAGTTCGACATGGGTAAGCCAGCCAGCGGCCCCATGGCACTCTTGAAAAAGCTGCGCGGTAACAAAGAGAAAGCGGCCACTGGTGGCGCTGCGCAAATGAAAATGTTGCGTCGCTTGCCGCAGATGTTGCGCTTCATCCCCGGCACGGCGCAGGATGTCCGGTCTTACTTCCTGACCCTGCAGTACTGGCTGGGTGGCTCCGACGATAACGTGCTCAACCTGGTACGCCATGTGATTGACCGTGGTGCCGACGGCGCGCGCAAGTCATTGCGTGGTTCGGTCAAGGTCGCGCCCCCTGTCGACTACCCGGAAGTCGGGGTTTACCACCCGCGTATGGCCGGGCGTTACAGCGAAGACGCCCATGCGCTGCCGATGCCGGCATCGGGTGAGGT
>RFWA01000887.1 GCA_009922295.1 Betaproteobacteria bacterium | reverse complement strand
GGCCAACGACAAGGCCGACGATCTGACGATCAAAAAGCTCACACGGGGCAACCCGACAATGGCGGCCAAGTTTGCCGAACTCAAGAATGCTGATTCTTCCGATGGTGAGTAAGCCATGCGCCCAACGCGTAATCAACCAAGGTATCACCATGCAAATCAACGAAATCATTCAAGAGGCCCTGCGTTTGCCAGCGACTGCACGGTTTGCGATCGTCGACCAGTTGATGCAAAGCCTGGACAAGCCAGACCTATGCGGCTGACGAGGTATTTGGGCAAGACTGATGCAGGTTCGATTTGCAGAGCTAGCCAAGCTTTGATGTACCCAACGGAGACTGGCGAAATTCGGCGCTGCGTACTCAGGCAGTTTCCCTACACATTGCGCTATGCCGTGCGCGGTGACTTGATAGTGGTAGTGGCCGTTTTGCATCACCATCGTTCGCCGGACTTTTGGGTGGACCGCATTTCCTCGTAGTTACAGCGGTTGCTGCAGAAGAGTCCGGGGGCCAGACCGGAACGTTGACCGGTGCAGCTGAGCGGGGGCATCAGCGCGCAATGGCCTGCCTTATCCGTGAAAACGGCCACGCCACCGAGACCGCATGCTGGATGCCTAGTGAACCGACGCGGCCGGGGCATGGGATTGCGTCAATAATCGGGCTACCCCTATCCCGCTGTCACCCTCAGGGTGGCGGTCTGGCCACTCTGACCTGAGACCGACATGACCGATTCCGCTAGCTACACCCCCCCGACCATCTGGCAATGGCAACAAGCCAACGGCGGGCGTTTTGCCAACATCAATCGCCCGGTGGCGGGCGCCACGCATGAGCGGGTTCTGCCCGTTGGGCGCCACCCGCTGCAGCTGTACTCGATGGGCACGCCCAATGGCGTGAAAGTGACGGTGATGCTCGAAGAGCTGCTGGCGCTGGGCCACAGCGGCGCTGAGTACGACGCCTGGCTGATCCGCATCCACGAGGGCCCGCAGTTTGGCAGCGGGTTTGTGGCGGCCAACCCCAACTCCAAGATTCCGGCCCTGATGGAC
>RFWA01000886.1 GCA_009922295.1 Betaproteobacteria bacterium | reverse complement strand
CAGCGTCTGCAAAGCCAGATGCTCGGCCAGCAGCAAGTCGCGCCAGCGTGCCGCAATGGGGTTGTCCTCCGCGACTGAAAATTTGACCAAGACACGGCCTCTGTCGGACAAAGTACAAAACTTGGGCTGCTCGCCGCCCGCGGATGACCAAGTGTGCCCTGTGGTCAGCGCCTCGGCCGCCAAGCGCGGGTAATGGTGGGTAGCCACCGGCACAGGTGCAGCGGCGTTGACAAACCGGTCTCGGGCGAGGTCACCCAGCAGCACATTGCCGACCGCGTCGCCCCCGTAGAGCAACAGGGCACGCAGTGCATCGGCGTCACGCCAATGCCGAACATCAGCAGGCAAGCCCAGGCCGGTCGCGTGTTGACGCGCATAGGCGCGCCCCAGAAAACCTTGGGGACGCATGTCGGTCAACCACCAGGGCAAGCCCTCGTGATAGCTGGCCTGGCCATTGGCGTCCCGCATCACAAACCCATCGGGCCTGACCGGCGTGAGCTGCCCCAGCGTTTCGATTTGGCCCGCTGCATTGACACGGTAGACCGGCATGTCGGGCAGGCCCCGAAAATTGTCCCGCAGCGCGTAGTGCGTGGACCGTGCAGCCCCCAATGTAACGATTTCTCCAGGCATGGACGCCAAAGCCCGTGCAAGGGTCGGTCGGGTCACACCAAGGCCGGCACACAAGGCGCCAGCGGGAACAGGACCCGCTGCCAGCGCGGTTCGGATGTGGTCGATGCGGTCCATGGTGAGACGCTTATAAACAATTCATGTAACGATATTTGTTACTATTTTATCCGGTTGCGAGGTTTCCTGCAGTCGCTCCCCCGCTTGACGCCAATCTTGGCTGTCTCTACAAGTGGCCTATTCAGCGGACGGTACTCGAACTCAAACAAGCTCGTGACCCAGCGCCTTGAGCTTGCTGGCCAGATGGGCAATATGGGCTGGCCCCACCTCGCAGCAACCGCCCACGATCGTTGCCCCCATCTCCACCCAGAGCATGGCGAACTCTGCATATTTTTCGGGCGTCATATCGTGGCGGTGGGTCAGTTC
>RFWA01000885.1 GCA_009922295.1 Betaproteobacteria bacterium | reverse complement strand
TTGCACCGAGCTTGCTGCGCAGCCGCTCGCAGCGCTTTTGTTTGATCACCCCCTGGTGCTATGGCGGGACGCGTCCGGCGCCATTCAGGCCTGGGCCGACCAGTGTCCGCACCGCGGTGCCCGGCTGTCGCTGGGACGAGTCTGCCAGGGTCGCCTGGAATGCCCGTACCACGGCTGGCAGTTCGAGGCCTCGGGCCAGTGCGTGCAGGTGCCGGCGCTGCCAGCCTTCACTCCCCCGGCGTCGCACCGGGCGCAGGTTTACCAGGCGCGGGAGCAGAATGGGCTGGTCTGGGTTCGCCTGGAGGCCGGTGAGCCAACTTCTGAGCTTGCCTTGCCCCGGTTTGGCGCCGAGGCCGACAACGAACTGCATAAACTCAACTGCGGCCCCTACGATGTCGCCACCAGCGCAGGGCGCATCGTGGAGAACTTTTTGGACATGGCGCATTTCGGCTTTGTGCACGAAGGCTGGCTGGGCATGCGTCAGCTGCCCGACGGCGTTACTGGCCATGCTACCGAGATCCCACCCTACCAGGTTGAGACCACAGCGCAGGGTCTGCGTGCCACCGGCTGCCAGGCCTGGCAACCGCGCTCCAGCGTACACGCCACGGCTGCCGCCTTAATTGATTACAGCTACGAGGTGACGGGGCCGTTCACGGCCGTGCTGACCAAGGTGCCGCCGGCGCACAGCGTGGCCTTGCCGGCGTTTCGCGAGGCTATCGGCCTGTTCATCTGCCCGCTCACGCCTGAGACCAGCCGCGTTTGGTTCCGCCTGGCGGTGGCCGACCCGTCGCCGGACGAGGCCGCGCTGCGGGCTTTTCAAGACACCATTTTTCTGCAAGACAAGCCGGTGCTCGAGTCCCAATCGCCGCGTTTGTTGCCGCTGACGCCGCGTGCTGAGTTGCATACCGCCGCCGACAGGGCCTCGGTCGCCTACCGCCGCCATCTGAGCCAACTGGGTATCACCTTTGGAGTCTGCTGATGCGCAACCTGCCTTCTTTTGTTCATCATATTCAGGCGCATCGCCTGCCCGAACTGCTGCAGCGCATGCC
>RFWA01000884.1 GCA_009922295.1 Betaproteobacteria bacterium | reverse complement strand
CAAAGAAACGCTCAGTCATACAGCTGGGCGCAGCTGTGCATCGCCGTCTCGACCAGAGTGCGCAGCAGCGGCCGGATCGCGGCGGCCCGCTCAGCCTCAAAGGCGTAGGGGCTGTGCTCCTGCATGTACAGGTCCTGGCACATCTCCAACTGCACGGCGTGCACGCCTTGCGCTGGCGCCCCATAGCGGCGGGTGATGTAACCGCCCTTGAAGCGGCCATTGAGCACGTGGCTGACCGTCTGCTGACCGGCACAGGCCTGCATCAGGGCGCCGGCAATCGTGACGTCAGCGCTAGAGCCGTCGGCCGTGCCCAGGTTGAGACCGGGCAGACGCCCCTCAAACAGCCAGGGAATCTGCGAGCGGATGCTGTGCGCATCCCAAAGCAGCACATGGCCATGCAAGGCCTTGAGGCGCTGCAACTCGTCGGCCAGGGCCTGGTGGTAGGGCTGCCAATAGGCCTCACGCCGGCGCAGGCGCTCGGCCGGGTCGGGCTGGTCGCCGGGTTGGTACAGCAGGTCGCCATTGAAAAACCGGGTCGGGCAAAGCTCGGTGTTAGAGGCACCTGGGTACATGGGCGCGTCGTCGGGCGGGCGGTTCAGGTCGATCACGTAGCGCGAGACTTGCGGCATCAGCACGCTGGCGCCCAGCTCGGTCACAAAGTCATACAACCGATCCAGGTGCCAGTCGGTGTCTTCGGTGGCCAAGGCACGGGGGACATAAGAGCCCTGAAGCTCGGCCGGGATGGCGGTGCCAAGGTGCGGCATGCTGATCAACAGCGGCGCATGGCCCTGGTGCAGGGTAAAGCTCACAGGGGTTTCCCTCCAAAAATCGTTTGGCGGTGCGGGTTGGCACCGATGGCGTAGCTGAGTTCAGCCGGATGCTTTACGTCCCACAACACCAGGTCGGCGCGCAGGCCCGGTGCAATCACACCGCGGTCACTCAGGCCCAAGGCACGTGCGGCGTGGCGGGTGACGCCGGCCAGGGCCTCCTCGGGCGTCATGCGGAACAGGGTACAAGCCATGTTGAGCACCAGCAGCAAGGAGCTGCAG
>RFWA01000883.1 GCA_009922295.1 Betaproteobacteria bacterium | reverse complement strand
ATGAGGCTCCTTAGATAGCTTCAGAGTAACGGCCGGCCATCAAAATGCTGGCGTGCAGTTTGGTGGTGCCGTCGTTGTCGACCTTGCTCACTGTGTGGTTGGTCAACAGCTGCCAGACCATGTCGTCATCTACGCGGAAGCGGCACAGCAACATGTTGCCGCTGGCAATCTTCATGATCTGGGCTGGCGACAGCACGCGGATCAACTCGGCTGCCTCTTCCGACAGACCTAAGCGGAACTGCGCCTCGGCCTTGTCTTGGCGAATCAAGGTTTGCGCCAGCATCAAGTAAGTGAGGTTGGCTTCCCGGATTTCTGCAAGCATTTGGGTCTGGTCCATCGTGGCTCCGTTCGGTTGAGTGAATCAAGGTGTTGATTCGTTGAATTGGATTGTGAAACCGTGCCTGATTTACTTGAATCGGAAAGCAGCCGTTTGTGGTGTCAGTCTTGGCTGCGGCCTGCGTCAGGCAAATTCCTACAAGCACGTCTTTTCTGGCATCTCCACGCGGTCGGTAGTTAATGTAATCAGGCGCTAAGCCTTGAATCTATTGAATAGTTTGCTATTTTATTTATAGCTTCATTGAAATGGATGCAATTTGGAAACCTGTGTTCCAGCAGATCAGGGCGCTCGAAAAGGCTAGGCTTTACCTGGTTGATTTCATCTTTTGCCCCACCTGATGGCCAGTATGCTCGTCGCCAAACTCTTGAGTCATCATGAAAATCGGCATCGACTTCGACAACACCCTCGCCTGCTATGACGCTACCTTCATCCGCTTGGCCCGGGAGATGGGTTTGCCGGTCGATTCCAATGTCACATCCAAACGGGCGGTCAAGCAACTGGTGCAGGCCAGCCCGGACGGTGAGTTGGCGTGGCAGCGCATGCAGGGTCAGGTTTATGGCCGCCTCATGCAGGGTGCGGCGCTGTTCCCCGGCGTGATGGAGTTCCTTCAACTGGCCAGGCAGCGCGGCCATGAGGTGGTCATCGTCAGCCACAAGACCGAATTTGGCCATTTTGACGACAGCCAGGTCCCGTTGCGCCAGGCGGCCCTGCA
>RFWA01000882.1 GCA_009922295.1 Betaproteobacteria bacterium | reverse complement strand
TGAACGCCAATGGGGTTGTTGCTCCGAGCGTAGCTATCAACACCGCGGCGCTGCCTGAGGCGTTACCATCTGCGTCATAATAAAGCGAGCCGTCGGTCGTGTTGTAAATGAACCGGTCTGTGGCATCGTGCGCCGTGGTTATCCCGGCGCCAGACCAGAATGCGTCGGTCGTGAGGCTGCCCAAAGCGGCACCGGATAGGCCTGTGAAGATCGCCTTGCTGAACTGCAGCTTGTCCGTGCCCGACGTAAAGTCGGTAATGGTGTCTTTGTTCGTGGTCGCGTTGGCTGCTGTGTCGAAGATAAACCAGTCGGCGCCTGCACCACCGGTCAGCGTATCGAGGCCATCGCCGCCACGTAGCTGGTCCGCGCCCCCTGCACCGATCAGTGTGTCGTTGCCAGCCTTGCCCCAAAGCAGGTTATCGCTGTCATTGCCGGTGAGGCGGTCGGCGGCCGTACCACCCGACAGGCCTTCGATCCCACTGAGGGTGTCTGAGCCTGCACCACCTGTGTTTTGGGCGGTCGTTAAAGCGAGGCTCAAAGTGATGGCAGTTGTGGCTGTCGTATAATCAGCAATGTCCACACCGGCACCGCCGACAAGCGTGTCGTTACCTGCACCGCCTTGCAGCGTATCGTTGCCGCTGCCGCCGGTGAGTGTGTTGGCACCTGCATTGCCGATGAGCGTCAGACCGTAGGACAGTGCAGCAGCGTTGACGTTGAGCACCGTTGTCCCGGTCGTTACGGCCGCTGTAGCGGTGCCAGTCCCGATCACGGCCTGTTCGATGCCGGTGTCAGTTGCATACAGGGTCAGCGTCTCATTTGCGGTCGCAGACGTAAACCGGACCTCATCTGTCCCGCTTGCGCCATTGTCTGCGATCTCAGCGGCCGTGTGCTCGCTTGCAGCAGCAATGATGTAGAGGTCAGACCCTTCGCCGCCGTTCATACTGTCCGTGCTAGCACCACCCGTGATGACATCATTGCCGGCAAGACCGTTGATGGTGTCGGCACTGGCTGTGCCGGTCAGCGTGTCGTTGTTCGCGGTGCCATTTATG
>RFWA01000881.1 GCA_009922295.1 Betaproteobacteria bacterium | reverse complement strand
CTACCTGCAGGGTTTTGGCGGCGACACCTCCAACACTGTGATCGCAGCCAGCCGGCAAGGTGCTGCCTGTGCCTACATCTCTGCCGTGGGTGCGGACGACTTCGGCACCCTGTGCTGTGACCTGTGGCGCAGCGAGGGCGTCGACATCACTGGCGTGCAGGTGAACCCCGATGCCCCGACCGGTATTTACTTTGTACGCCATGACGCCAAGGGGCACCGCTTCTCTTACCTCAGAAAAGGCTCGGCGGCCAGTCGTATGACGCCGGCTGACCTGCCTATGGCCTTGCTAAGCCGCGCCAAGTACCTGCACGTGTCAGGCATCAGCCAGGCCATCAGCGAGAGTGCGCGCCAGTCGGTGGCTGCAGCCATCGCCGCCGCACGGGTGCATGGGGTCCGGGTGTCCTATGACCCTAATTTGCGGCTCTCGCTGTGGCCGCTGACGCTGGCCAGCGCCGCGCTTGAAGAGACCCTGCCGCTGTGTGATGAATTCTTGCCTGGACTGGACGACATGTCGCACCTGGCGGGCTTGACCGATCCTGGTGCGATAGTCGACTGGGCGCATCAGCATGGCGCGCCTGTCGTGCTGTTGAAAATGGGTGACCAGGGCGTTCTGGTGTCTGATGGCCTTCGCCAAGAGCGGATTGCGGCCTGCCGGGTCGACGCTGTAGATGCCACCGGTGCCGGTGACTGCTTTGACGGCAGCTACCTGGCGCGCCGCGCCGCTGGCGACGATGTGTTTGCCAGCGCGCGCTGGGCAGTGGCGGCTGCTGCGCTGTCGACTCTGGGCTATGGCGCGGTAGAGCCTTTACCCAATGCCGCGCAGGTCAGCGCCTTTAGGGCGACGCAGCCGGCCTGACCACATTCAGCAACGCGCGGCCGTCTGCGAGCCGAGCGATATTCTCAGCCAAGGTGGCTTGCCGGCGGCTGACGGTGCCGCTGGTCCAGCCCGACATATGCGGCGTCATCACCAGGTTGGGCAGGCTGGCAAAATCCAGCTTGGAGGGGGCACACTCGGCCTGTCCCTGTGTCGGGTACTGGTACCAGGTGTCG
>RFWA01000089.1 GCA_009922295.1 Betaproteobacteria bacterium | reverse complement strand
ACCCATGACCGGCTGCCGCTGGCGCAGGCAGTGGAAATGATGACCGCACGCAACGCGCGCTACCTGGGCCTGCGCGACCGTGGCCGGCTGGCACTGGGGCTGCGCGCCGACTTGAACGTCATTGACCCGGCGCGCCTGCGGCTGAACCTTCCGCAACTGGTGCGCGACCTGCCTGCCGGCGGCAAGCGATTTTTACAAAACGCGCAGGGCTACGTCGGCACCTGGGTGGCCGGGCAGGCCGTAGCCCGTGACGGCGTTGTCACCGCCGCTCGGCCGGGGCGGCTGGTGCGGCTGGGCGTTAGGGAAACAGCAGTTTGACCAGGCCCAGGGCCAGCACCGGAAAGCAAAGTAGCGCCAGCAGCCTCAGGGCGTCCCACACCAGAAAGGGCATGACGCCCTTGTAAGTCTCGGCCATGGGCACGTCCTTGGCCATGCTGTTGACCACGTAGACATTGAGGCCGATCGGTGGTGCGATCATGCCGATACCCACGGTCATCAGCACCAAAATACCGAACCAGAGCGCCTTGGCCTCGTACTTCAGGCCCCACAGGTCCAGCGCCATGATGGCCGGAAAGATCACCGGGATGGTCAGCAGCAGCATGGACAGTTCGTCCATCACACAACCCAGCAGCACATACAGCAGCAAGACCGCCAGCACCACGCCAATCCCCGGGATCGGCAGGTGGGTGACCCACTGCGCCACCAGCTTGGGCGTTTCGGTCAGGGCCAGCGTCGCGTTCATCATGTCGGCACCGAGAAAAATCATGAACACCATGGCGGTGGTTTCGGCCGTACCCAATAAGGCCGAGCGCATGCCCTGCGGCGACAATTCACGCCTGAGCATGCCGACCAGCAGGGTGAGCGCGGCGCCCACCGCCGCCCCTTCGGTCGGCGAAAACAGTCCGCCGTAAATACCGCCGAACACCACCACAAAGATGAAGGCAATCGGCCAAACCGAACCCAGGGCCTGCCATTTGGCCCGGCCCGTGGTGGCCGTGGTGGCCGGCGCGAGCGCGGGCTTGAGATAGACGCTCAGCCACACCACCACCATGTAGCCCAGCATGGCCAGGATGCCGGGCACCATGGCGGCGGCAAACAGCTTGGCGATGTTTTGCTCGGTCAGGATGGCGTACACCACCAGCGGCACCGACGGCGGAATCAGAATCCCCAAGGTGCCCCCGGCCGCCAGCGTGGCCGTGGAGAGCCGCCCGCTGTAGCCCTGACCGCGCATGTGCGGGTAAGCCACCTGCGTGATCGTGGCCGAGGTGGCGACCGACGAGCCGCACACCGCGCCAAATGCGCCGGCAGACAACAGGGAGGCCATCGCCAAGCCGCCGCGAACATGGCCAACCAAGGCCGTGGCTGCGCGAAACAGGTCACGGCTCAGGCCGCCTTGCGACGCAAACTGGCCCATCAACAAAAACAGGGGAATGACGCTGAGCTCGTACACCGTCAGGCGCGCCACAGCATTACCTTTGAGCAGGTTGAGCAGGGTGCCGGTGTCGGTCATCAGCCAGTAACCGGCTGCGCCCGGGATAAACATGGCCGCCGCGATCGGCATGCGCAGGGCCATAAGGACCATCATGCCGATGAACATCACCACCCCAATGGTGCTGGCCGAGCCGGTCATGCGGCGTCTCCGGCAGGCGCTTGGCGCCCAAGCTGCAGGGCCTGCATCCCGGCCAGCAGGGCGCTGAGCGCCAGGCCCGGTGCCAGCGCCGCATAGACCCACCACACCGGCAAGCTGATGATCATGGTGGTCTCGCCGGCCTCACGCACCGCCAACGCGCCGGCTGATGTACGCCAGGCCAGTAGGGCGTACATCAGGGCCAGCGCCAGGCTGCCGATGGCATCCAGCCGGCGCACTGTGCTCTCCCGGCTGCGCTGGGTGAAAAAATCGACCAAGATGTGAGCCCGTTCGCTCTGACACCAGGGCAGGCACAGCGATATCGCCAGTGCGATCCCCATTTGCGTCAGTTCGACATCACCCGGGATCGGCCACTGGAACAGTGCCCGCAGCACAACACTGACGAAGGTCATGAATCCGGTGAGCAGCGCCACGCCGGCGCCCAACACGCCAAACCACAGGCTCAGTCGGCGCAAAGCCCCGCTCATCGCCAAAACGAACCCGGGCAGGCCAACCGGTTCAGGCGATCACTTGCCCGCACTGTATTTCTTGATCAGATCCTGGGCGTCCTGCAGCATCTGCTTGCCCGGCAGGCCCTTCTTGTCCATGTCACTGACCCACTCGTCGTACAGCGGCGCGGACACCTGTATCCAGCGGTCGGTCTCGGTGGCACTGACCTTGATGAAGGAGTTGCCACGGTCCTGCGCCGACTTGCGGCCCACGGCTGTGGCCTCATCCCAGTAGCGACCGATGGTGCGCGACAGAGCGGCACCGCTGTGCTTGTCGATGATGCGCTTGAGGTCGGCTGGCAGGCTGTCGTACTTGGCCTGATTCATGGCAAACACAAAACCTGCCGTGAACATCGAGGGGCGACTGGCTTCGATTTCGGTGTGGAACTTGCTGACTTCCTGCAACTTGAACGAGGGGATGATTTCCCAAGCGGTCAGGAAGCCGTCGATCGTGCCCTTGGTCATGGCATCAGCCACCGCAGGGATCGGCATGCCCACCGGCGTGGCACCCAGTTTGGCGAGCAATTTGGTGGACTGACGGCTGGCGCCCCGGATTTTTAAGCCCTTGAAATCGTCGAGATTACGCACCGGCTTGCCAGAGGTGCTGATAAACCCCTCGTCGTGCACCCAGGTGGCCAGAATCTTGGTGCCGGTGAACTCCTTGGTGGCGTATTTGCTGTAGTAGTCCCAGGCTGCAGCCGATGCTACTTCGGCGGTGTTGGTCATGAACGGGAGCTCCAGCGCCTCCATGATCGGGAACCGCCCCGGGGTGTAACCCGGCAGCGTCATGACCAGGTCGTCCACCCCGTCTTTCACCCGGTCTACCAGTTGCCCGGGGGTGCCGCCACCCGACATTGCGGGCAAAAGCTGACAACGCATGCGGTTGTTGCTTTCTTTGGCGATGTCCTCGCACCAGGGCACGGCCACCCGGGTGTGCCCCATGGCCACGGTGGGCCAAATGTGGTGCAACTTGAGCACCACCTCTTGCGCTTGCGCGCTGATGGCTAACAGGCCTCCAAAGGCCAGAGCAAGGCCGCTACGCTGAATTTGCCGAACGCTGTTCATGCGAGATCTCCTTTGATATGGGTCAAAAACACGCCGGGCATGAGACAAATCAAGGCCGGCGTCTACCCCGACAATGCAAGGGTTCAGTGTATACATTAATGGATGAAATAGACGCTTTAGACCAGCTTGCTAGGGTAAGTACTAATCTTTGGTATACATGACAGCGGGGATTTGATCTCTTATCATGGGCGTTTGCCCACGGCCAGAAAGGACACTCAGCATGTTGCATCTCCCCGCCCGCTACGACCACGTCGGCAGCTTTCTCCGCCCCGCCTACCTGCTCGAAGCCCGGCAACAAAAGGCAGCCGGCCAGTTGTCTGCCGAAGGCCTGCGCGACGTGGAGGACCGCGCCATTGCCGAAATCGTCAAGTTTCAGGAAGACGTGGGCCTGAAGAGCATCACCGACGGGGAGTTCCGGCGCACTTACTTTCACATCGATTTTCTGGACCAGTTGGGCGGCGTCAAAACCGACATCCCCATGACCTTCATCAAGCCCGACGGTTCGCAGGAGCTGGCGCCACCAGTGATCAAGGTGGTGGACCAGGTCCGGCATGTGCGCGACATCCAGCGCGCCGATTTTGAGTACCTCAAGTCGCAGGTCGGCCCGGGCAGCATGCCCAAGGTGACCATTCCCTCGCCCACCATGCTCCATTTCCGCGGCGGGCGCGCCGGCATCAGCCGGCAGGCCTACCCAGAGCTTGACCCTGTGTTTTATGACGATGTGGCCCGCGCCTATGGCGCTGAGCTGCAGTCGCTGCATGACGCCGGCTGCCGCTATGTTCAGATGGACGACACCAACCTAGCCTACCTCTGCGACCCCAAAATGCGCGAAGCGGCGCGCCAGCGTGGCGATGACCCTAACGAACTACCGCGCCGCTACGCGGCCTTCATCAACAAGGTGGTGGCCTACAAACCCAAAGACATGTTGCTGGGCATGCACCTGTGCCGGGGCAACTTCAAGAGCACCTTTGCCGCCAGTGGCGATTACGAGCCGGTGGCTGAGGCGCTGTTGACCGACATGGACATCGACGCCTATTTTCTGGAGTACGACGACGACCGCTCGGGTGACTTCCGGCCGCTGCGTTTCCTGAAAAAAGGCAAGACCGTGGTGCTGGGCCTGGTGACCACCAAGTTTGGTCAGATGGAAAACAAGGACGCCCTCAAGCGCCGCATTGACGAGGCCGCCAAATACGCCCCGCTGGAGCAGCTGGCCCTGTCACCGCAATGCGGCTTCAGCTCCACGGTGCACGGCAACAACATCGCCGTGGAAGACCAGCGCAACAAATTGCGCATGGTGATCGAAACTGCGCAAGAGGTCTGGGGCTGACGCGGCCTATTTCGCCCTGTACTTCTTTTTTGGCTTTGTCTGGCGCTCCATCCTGGCCTTTCGCCAGACAGGCATCAACCCCATCGTCCTGCCGGTCACCGACGATGCCATGGCTATGTGGGTCGGGCGTTCAAGCTGGCCATGATGGCTTGTGCGGGCGCGGTGCTGGTGGCAACCTCGGCCGCCACGCTGGTTCTGTTGGTCGCCGGCGAGCTGTTGGTGCAGGTGCAGGTGCGGCTAGAAGAGCAGCACTTGGCCGGGCTGCACGGCGAGCGCTATGCCGCCTACTGCAAGCGGGTGCGTCGCTGGCTGTGATCCGGGCTAGCGACTCCGCTGGGTCTTCAGGCCACGTGATTATTGAATAGTTTGCTATATTTTTAATATCAAAAATTCAATCATCCTACGTGGCGAACCCTGCCCTTAGGTCTGCCGCTTAGCATCACGAGTCACGTTTCACTTGACAAAGCAAGTCGTCATCAACATCGGACACATCGTTCGTGGCCGCGCCGGATTGGTTAGGATGCGGGGATGACCCACTGTCAAAACCAGCCATGAAAGCCGCGCTCGTGATCGCCCTGACGCTGTTGGCGATGTCCGCCTGGGCCTTATGGACACCAGACCTGAATCGCACCGCGCTGGAGCAACGCTACTTACAGGCCCCCGGCGACATGGTTCAGGTGCTGGGCACCCCATTGCACGTGCGTGAGAGTGGCCCCAAAGACGCGCCTGCCGTTCTGTTGCTGCATGGTTTTGGTTCCAGTCTGGAGACCTGGGAGACTTGGACCCCAGCGCTGTCAGCCGGCTTGCGCGTGCTGCGCGTGGACCTGCCGGGCAGCGGGCTGAGCCCGCCAGACAGTCGCCAAGACTACACCGATACACGCAGCATCGCCCTGATCAGCGCCCTGCTGGACGCGCGGGGCATCCAGAAAACCCATGTGATCGGTCACTCGATTGGCGGGCGCATCGCCTGGACCTTTGCAGCCACCGAACCGCAACGCGTGAACAAACTGGTGCTGCTGGCCCCAGACGGGTTTGCCAGCCCGGGTTTTGCCTATGGGGCCGCGCCCGAGGTGCCCGCCACGCTGGGCCTGATGCGCTGGACCTTGCCGCGCTGGCTGCTGCGCATGAACCTGGCCGCCGGCTATGCAGAGCCCAAGGCCTTGAGCGACGCTGCGCTCCAGCGTTATCACGATTTGATGCTGGCGCCCGGCGCACGCCAGGCAATGCTTTCGCGCCTGCAGCAAACCGTGCTGGTCGATCCGGTGCCGTTGCTCAAACTTATTACTGCGCCCACGCTGCTGGTTTGGGGCCGTAACGACGCCATGATCCCTTTCAGCAACGCGGCCGACTACCAACGCGCCCTGGCCCACCCCGCCCTGGTGCCACTGGAGTCCATGGGCCACCTGCCCATGGAAGAAAATCCGCAACAAGCCCTGCCGGCAGTGCTGCAATTTTTGACGAAGAAGACCGATGCCTAAAAACGGATTTACCCACTGCTGTGGACGCTGAGCGAACAATTGACGGACAGCGCTTCGATCTAACATGGCCGCAGCTTTCAACCTACTTTTCACGAATGACGCCATGGCTTTGACTTTTCCTTTTTCCGCCATCGTCGGCCAGGACGACATGAAACTGGCCATTGTTCTGACCGCCATCGACCCCAGCATTGGCGGTGTGCTGGTGCTGGGTGACCGTGGCACCGGCAAATCGACCGCCGTGCGGGCACTGGCTGCACTACTGCCCAAAATGCGCGTGGTCACCGGGTGCCGCTACGGCTGCGACCCGGCTGCGGCGCGCTGCCCCGATTGCCTGGCCAAGGCCACTGGCAAGGCGCCGCCAAGCCAACTGGTCAGCGTGCCGGTGGTCGACCTGCCCCTGGGCGCCACTGAAGACCGCGTGGTCGGTGCCTTGGACTTGGAGCGCGCCTTGTCGCAGGGCGTCAAGGCGTTTGAGCCGGGCTTGCTGGCCCGCGCCAACCGGGGTTACCTGTACATCGACGAGGTCAATTTGCTGGAGGACCACCTGGTTGATTTGCTGATTGACGTGGCCGCATCCGGAGAAAACGTGGTCGAACGCGAGGGCCTGAGCGTTCGCCACCCGGCGCGCTTTGTGCTGGTCGGCAGCGGCAACCCCGAGGAAGGCGAATTGCGGCCCCAGCTGCTGGATCGCTTCGGCCTGTCGGTCGAGGTCAAGACGCCCGGCACATTGGCCGAGCGGGTCGAGGTGGTGAAGCGCCGCGACGCCTTTGAGCAGGCGCCCGAGTCTTTTTGCGAGGCCTGGACCAAAGAAGACGACCGGGTGCGCCGCAGCATCGTCGCCGGGCGCAAGCGTCTGGCCGCAGTAGAAATCCCCGATGCGGCCCGCGCATTCGCGGCACAGCTGTGCATGACCCTGGGCACTGACGGTTTGCGCGGCGATTTGACACTGGTGCGTGCGGCCCGGGCACTCGCAGCCTTACATGGCGACAGCGCGGTAGAACAGACCCATTTGCAACGCGTTGCGGCGCCCTCCTTGCGCCACCGGTTGCGGCGCAATCCCCTGGACGACTCGGGCTCATCGACGCGCGTGGAGCGGGCACTGACCGAACTGAGTGCGTCAGTGGCCAAAGCGAAACCCTGAGATGCAAGGCGAGGCCGCCACCATTGCCGCACTCTTGGCCGTTGACCCGGTCGGCCTGGGCGGTGTGGCGCTGCGTGCTCCCGCGTGCGCGGAGCGGGACGCCTGGCTGGCGCTGCTGCGTGACCTGCTGCCGCGTGACACGCCACTGCGGCGGGTTCCGCTCAACATCAGCGACACCGCTTTGCTTGGCGGGCTGGATCTGGGGGCGACGCTGCAAGCCGGGCGCCCCGTGGCGCTGCAAGGGCTGTTGGCGCAGGCCGATGGCGGCGTGCTGCTGCTGGCCATGGCCGAGCGCATGACAGCCTCCGCGGCGGCGCGATTTGGCAGCGTTCTGGACACCCGCAGCGTGCACCTGCAACGCGACGGCCTTGACATCGTCTACGCCTCTCGGCTGGCCATGGTCGCGCTGGACGAAGGTGCCAGCGACGACGAACACATGCCCGCCAGCCTGGCCGACCGCCTGGCTTTTCGCCTGCTGATGGGCGAACGGGCTGACGAGGAAGAAGGCCCCCAATGGACAGCCCAGGAAGTACTGGCCGCACGAGCACGACTGGCGCAGGTGCACTTACCAGCCGATGAGGCCAGCGCCCTGTGTGCGGCAGCGCTGGCACTGGGCATTGATTCCTTGCGGGCCAGTGTGTTCGCAGCCAGGGTGGCACGGGCCGCGGCGGCGCTGGCCGGCTGTGACTCTGTGGAGGAAGAGCACACCGCTGTCGCCGCCCGGCTGGTGCTGGCGCCGCGGGCCACCCGCTTGCCGCCAGCCTCACCCCCGGACTCGTCCGAGGCGCAAGAGCCACCGCCCGAACCACCAGCAAGCCAGGAAGATCAAACTGAGCCACCTGCCAGCCCTCCGCCAGGTTCTGAGCCAGACCAGGCGCAAGACGGCGAAGACGGTGACAACGATGAAGCGCCCGAGGGAGATCCACAGGCCGGGCAGACACTGGGCGAGCGGGTGCTGGAGGCGGCGCAGGCAGCCATTCCGGCGGGCTTGTTAGCTCGGCTCAAAATCTCGCAGTTGCAGCGGGCCAAGACACCGAGCTCCGGCAGCGCCGGCGCCATGCAAAAAAATGCTTTGCGCGGCCGACCCGTGGGTGCCCGCAAAGGCGAACCACGCGCCGGCCAGCGCCTCAATGTGTTGGAGACCCTGCGCGCGGCCGCACCGTGGCAACGGTTACGCAAAGCTGCGATGCCCGCTACCGCGACCCAGCGGCCACGCATTGTGGTTCGCAAAGAAGACTTTCATGTGGCCCGGTTCAGGCAATTGGGGCAGACCACCACCGTGTTTGTGGTCGATGCCTCGGGCTCATTGGCAATCAATCGATTGGCAGAAACCAAGGGGGCGGTCGAGCTCTTGCTGGCGGATTGTTATGTGCGGCGCGACAGCGTGGCGGTGCTGGCGTTTCGCGGCAAAACCGCCGAGGTGCTGTTGCCGCCCACCCGTTCGCTGGCTCGCGCCAAGCGCAG
>RFWA01000880.1 GCA_009922295.1 Betaproteobacteria bacterium | reverse complement strand
GTGACGATGGGCTCGCGCACCTCATCCAGCCGACCCTGGTCGGGCATCTTGGACGGGTTCTCGACCATGCGCACCTCGCCATCGGCCTGCACCACCTGGTACACCACACTGGGCGCGGTGGTGATCAGGTCTTGGTCGAACTCTCGCTCAAGCCGCTCCTGCACAATCTCCATGTGCAGCAGGCCGAGAAAACCACATCGAAAACCAAAGCCCAGCGCCTGTGACACCTCGGGTTCGTAGTGCAGTGAGGCGTCGTTGAGCTTGAGCTTCTCCAGGCTGTCACGCAAGCCCTCATACTGGTTGGCCTCAGTCGGGTACAGCCCAGCAAACACCTGAGGCTGAATTTCCTTGAACCCTGGCAGCGCCTCCGTGGCTGTGAGCGCCGCACCGCCTGTACCGGGTTTGATCAAAGTGACGGTGTCACCCACCTTGGCCGCCTGAAGTTCGCGAATGCCGGCAATGATGTAACCGACCTCGCCCGCCTCCAGCGAGGGCCGCGCCTCATTACCCGGCGTAAAGACACCCAGCGTGTCGGCGTTGTAGGTGGCGCCGGTAGCCATCAGCTTGATGCGTTCGCCGCGGGCCAACCGGCCGTCAACGACACGCACCAGCATCACGACACCCACATAGCTGTCAAACCAGCTGTCAATGATCATGGCGCGCAGCGCGCCCTGCGGGTTGCCTTTGGGTGCTGGAATACGGGCAACCACGGCTTCAAGTATTTCGTCAATGCCCATGCCGGTCTTGGCCGAGCAGGGGATGGCGTCCGTGGCGTCGATCCCGATGACATCCTCGATTTCGATCTTGGCATTCTCCGGATCAGCGTTGGGCAGATCCATCTTGTTGAGCACCGGCACCACCTCGACCCCAAGGTCCAGTGCGGTGTAGCAATTGGCCACAGTCTGCGCTTCTACGCCCTGGCTGGCATCTACCACCAGAAGCGCGCCCTCGCAGGCCGACAGCGAGCGACTGACTTCGTATGAGAAATCTACGTGTCCAGGTGTGTCGATCAAATTCAGGTTGTAGGTCTGACCATCAAGGGCCTTGTAA
>RFWA01000879.1 GCA_009922295.1 Betaproteobacteria bacterium | reverse complement strand
TCGGACGGCAAGCTTTGGAGTCAGATCAAAGACCCGCGCCACCTGGGTCGCCAGGTGATGCAGGAATTCGTCAAGGCCGGGGCGCCCCCCGACATCCTTGTCGACGCGCACCCGCACATCGGCACCTTCAAGTTGGTCAAAGTGGTGGAGAACCTGCGCGAGCAGATCATCGCAATGGGCGGCGAGATCCGGTTTGAGCAGCGCGTCACTGATGTGCTGCTGCGCACTTGCTCGCCGGATGCCGGCGGCCACACGCAGCGTGTGTGCGCCCTGACGGTGCTCGACGTAGCTAGGGGGTCAAGCTACGAACTGCCCGCCGAGCAGGTGGTGCTGGCGCTGGGGCACAGCGCGCGCGACACCTTTGCCATGCTGCACGGGCGCGGCGTGTTCATGGAGGCCAAACCGTTTTCGATCGGTTTTCGCATTGAACACCCACAGGGCGTGATTGACCGCGCCCGCTGGGGCCGGCATGCCGGTCACCCGCTGCTGGGTGCGGCAGAGTACAAGCTGGTGCACCACGCCAACAATGGCCGTGCGGTCTACAGTTTTTGCATGTGCCCGGGAGGCACTGTTGTTGCGGCGACGTCCGAACCCGGCCGGGTGGTGACGAATGGCATGAGCCAATATTCTCGCAACGAGCGCAACGCCAACGCGGGTATCGTGGTGGGTATTGACCCGAGCGACTACCCGAGCGACCCAGCGGCCTTCGAGGCCACGCTGGGCGCCGGCATGACCTTGATGCCCAAGCCGGGGCAGGCGCTGCACCCACTGGCCGGCATCGTGCTGCAACGGCAGCTGGAATCGCAGGCCTATGTGCTGGGCGGCAGCAATTACGAGGCGCCCGGCCAATTGGTGGGAGACTTTTTGGCGAATCGTCCCTCGAGCCAGCTCGGCAACGTGGTGCCCTCCTACAAGCCCGGCGTGCACCTGGGGGACCTGAGCCTGGCGCTGCCCGGCTACGCAGTCGTGGCTATTCGCGAGGCTTTACCGGCTTTTGGCAAAAAAATAAAGGGGTTTGACATGGCCGACGCGGTACTGACCGGGGTTGAA
>RFWA01000878.1 GCA_009922295.1 Betaproteobacteria bacterium | reverse complement strand
TCCGATGGCCGCAATATGTCGGTCTGGTTCAACTCGAATGTCAAGGACTTGTCGGCTGACAGTTTCGGCCTGGACCAGGGCGGTGCGGTGGCCCAAGTCTCGCGCATCAGCCTAGACGGAACCATCACCACCGACGACACGGCCCAAGTCATCATCAACGGTGTCACCATCACTTCGGACTATCCGACTGATGCGACAGCCGACAGTCTGGCCACAGCCATGGAAACTGCCATCAACGCAGCCATCAGCTCCGGGGCATTGAAGAATATTTCAGTCGCTGTCACCAATGGCGTGCTCGACATCACCTCCACGGTGGCAGGTTCGCCGTTTGAAGTGCTGGGTGCGTCTGTCACCAATGCCACCGGTGCCTCAGCCGTCAGTATGGCGATCAACGAAGTCACAGCCAACAGCCAGGGCAGTACCCTGGCCACCGGTATACGCGGCGGCAATGCTGCCAGCACCACGGCTTTGACCGCTTACGGCACGGTGCGCATGATTGCGCAAGCGCCGCAAATGCCAGGCCTGCCTATTCCCATCGGTGCGCCTCCTTCAGATTATGAGAAGTTGCTGCGTGCTAACGGTAAACCGTTCACCGTCACTTCGGGTGCCGATGGTTTCGGCAACAACAGCAATTTCGCCTACCTGGGTTTCAACGAAGGCACCTACGGCGGACGTTCCAGTTCGGACATGGACCCGCCGCGCGTCGGCCGCCTGGCTTTCCAGGTTGGTTCTTCGTCCAACCAGTTGATCACCATCGACCTGGCCGACTTCGGCAAGGGCGGCCCCATCACCGGTGAGATCACCGGCGACGTGGACCAGAACGTGGAATCGCGCACGGTGCGCATCAACACGCGTGACGGCGCCAGCGCGGTGCTGGCCAAGCTAGACGCCGCCATGGACCACATCAACGCCACCCGTGCCACCATGGGTGCGGTGATGAACCGGCTGGACCATGTCATCAACAACTTGTCTAATGTGTCTATGAATCTGTCGGCCTCGCGCAGCCAGATTGAAGACGCGGATTACGCCTCTGCTTCCACCGATCTGGCG
>RFWA01000877.1 GCA_009922295.1 Betaproteobacteria bacterium | reverse complement strand
AAAGGTCTTGCGGAACTTGGCCACCTTGGGTGCTGCCACCGCCACGCAGTAGCCTTGGCCGGGGTTACGCGCAAAGAAATCCTGGTGATAGTCCTCAGCCGGCCAGTAGTTGGCTAAAGGCAGCACCTCGGTCACAATGGGCTGGCGGTAGGTGCCGCTGGCCGCCATCTCGGCGATCACGCCCTGTGCCACGGCTTGTTGTTCCGGGCTGCTGGTGTAGATGCCGCTGCGGTACTGGGTGCCCACGTCATTGCCCTGGCGGTTGAGCGTGGTCGGGTCGTGAATCACAAAAAAGATTTCCAGAACCTCGCGCAGGGTGATCTGGGCCGGGTCAAACACCAGCTTGACCACCTCGTTGCATCCGGTGCGGCCGGTACACACCTGTTCGTAGCTGGGCTGCGGCAACTGGCCATTGCTGTAGCCGCTTTCCACGTCCAGCACACCCTGAACCGCTACAAAAACGGACTCGGTGCACCAAAAGCAGCCGCCGCCAAGGGTGATCGTCTCTAAGTTGTTCGTCATCTGCGCGCTCCATTGCAGCCCGCTGCGGGCCTGTCGCGCGCATCTTACGCTCCCCAAGTGACAAGGGCAGACAGGCGGCGCCGATGCCTCCCCACAACAACCACACAGCAACCACACAGCAACCAAGTCAATTGACAGGGTCACGCTTGGACCTTACACTAATAACCAATTAGTCAGTAATTCATGCAATCCCCCTCCAACCTGCTTGGCCCGACCGATCCCGCTGTCCATGCCCGCCGTGAACGGCGCAAGGATGCGCGCCCGGGCGAGCTGCTGGAGGCGGCGCTGGAGCTGTTTGTGCAAAAAGGCTTTGCAGCCACCAAAGCTGAAGAAGTGGCCAAGCTGGCCGGCGTGTCCAAGGGCACGCTGTTTTTGTACTTTGCCAGCAAGGAAGAGCTGTTCAAGGCAGTGGTGCGCGAAAACATCATTGGACGCTTTACCGAATGGAATGCCGAATTCGAGCTGTTCACGGGCAGCACCGCCGACATGCTGCGCTACTGCATGCGCAGCTGGTGGGAGCGCATCGGC
>RFWA01000876.1 GCA_009922295.1 Betaproteobacteria bacterium | reverse complement strand
AGTGCCGGCCGGTTGCGGTGGGTCCAGCCCGCGTTGTTGACCATCACATCCAGCCTGCCATGGCGTGCTACGGCGGCGGCCACCATGGCGGCTACGTCGGCCGAGCGTGTCACGTCAGCGGCAAAAAAAGAGGCTCGTCCTCCTGCTTGGGTAATGCTGGCAACCACTCGTTCGCCCTGACTGACGTTGATGTCGTTGACGAGCACCTGAGCGCCTTGGTCAGCCAAGCGTCTGGCGATGCCTTCACCAATGCCGCCACCAGCACCAGTGACGATGATGGATTTATCTTTAACGCGTTGGGTCATGGCTTATCTCATGGTTGCAATAGGGGGTCGATTGAATGGCGGGTGTTCCAACGCGCCAGGTGCTGCCGTCAATCTGGCCTGATTCTGGCACGACTCAAGGTCGGCATCAGCCGTGCCGGATGGCCACTGTCTTCAGAGTGGTGAAACCGAGCAAAGCCTCAAAACCTTTTTCCCGTCCGTAGCCACTGGATTTGACACCGCCAAAGGGCAGCTCCACCCCGCCGCCGGCGCCATAGTTGTTGATGAAAATCTGGCCGCTGCGGATTCGCCGTGCCATTCGGAATTGTCGGGCGCCGTCGCGCGTCCACACGCCGGCCACCAGACCAAACTCGGTCGCATTGGCGAGCGCCACCGCCTGCTCTTCATCTTTGAATGACATCGCGCACAAAACAGGCCCAAACACCTCCTCTTGTGCCAACCGATGGTCGAACGGAACGTCACGCAGCAAAGTGGGCGCCTGGTAGAAGCCGCTTTGGGGAGCTTCATCGACGACCCGTCCCTGCGCCACCATGGGAATGCCCGCCACCTGGGCATCGCTCAGGAAGTCCCATACCCGTTGCTGTTGACTTTGCCTGATCAATGGGCCTAGATCCAGATCCATGCTCGCAGGCCCGACCCGAAGTTGCTCAAAAGCAGCCCCCAACCGTGCCAACAAGGGCTCATAAATGACCTGATCGACCAGTAGGCGAGCCCCAGCGGAGCAGGTCTGGCCGGCGTTTTGCACAATGCCATTCAGAATAGCCGG
>RFWA01000875.1 GCA_009922295.1 Betaproteobacteria bacterium | reverse complement strand
GTGAACATCTGCATGTACCGCGAGTTTGGCCGCATGTTGTGCGAGGCACTTGAGCGGCCCTACCTTCAAGCGCCGATTGGCCTTCACAGCACCACCAAGTTCTTGCGCTCGCTGGGTGAATTGCTGGGCCTGGATCCGGAGCCCTTCATCGAGCGGGAAAAGCACAGCACGATCAAGCCGATCTGGGACCTGTGGCGCTCAGTCACACAGGACTTTTTCGGTACTGCCAACTTCGGCGTGGTGGCCAACGAAACCTACACCCGGGGCATCCGGCATTTCCTTGAAGACGAAATGGGCCTGCCCTGCAACTTTGCGATTGCCCGACTGGCCGGCGCCAAGACCGACAACGCCGAAGTGCGCAGGCTGGTCACCGAGAAAACGCCGCTGGTGCTGTACGGCAGTTACAACGAACGCATTTATTTGGCCGAGTGTGGCGGCGGTGGAATGATGAAGACCAGCTTTATACCGGCGAGCTTTCCGCTCCCGATCATCCGACGCCATACCGGCACGCCATTCATGGGCTACGCAGGCGCCACTTACATCATCCAAGAATTTTGTAACGCCTTGTTTGATGCGTTGTTTCACATCCTGCCCCTGGGCACCGAGATGGACAAGATCGAAGCCAGCCCGGGGCGCGCAGCGACCGAATCCACCATTCCATGGGAGCCGGAAGCGCACCGCCACATGGAGGACCTGCTGGAGCAGCAGCCTGTGCTGGTGCGTATCTCGGCAGCCAAGCGGATGCGTGACCAGGCCGAGCGCGATGCGCGGGAATCTGGCCGCTCCCATGTGGAAGCAACAAGGTTTATTGAATTGTTCGGGAAAACAAATGCTGGAGTAGCCGCATGAGCGACGCTGCAGCCTTCGTTAGCCCGGTCAATCCTCCGGCTCGTCCGGAGGTCCATCTGCAGTGGCATCCCTGCTGCTGCAGTCCGTCCTGCATCTATCCAGATGCAGGGAGTCGCCGCAAGGCATTTTGAAAGAGGCACAAACTATGACTGATGCAGCTAACCCCTCAGGGATATCAGACGAAGAAGCCCAAGAGTTCCA
>RFWA01000874.1 GCA_009922295.1 Betaproteobacteria bacterium | reverse complement strand
TTTTCATAGCACCAGCGTCGGATCCGGCGTCTGGCTCGCTCAGGGCAAAGGCGGCGATTTTGTCGCCCCGGGCCACCGCTGGCAGGTAGGCAGCCTGCTGCGCCGGGCTGCCGGCCAGGGTGATGGCGCCACTGCCCAGGCCCTGCATGGCAAAGGCGAAGTCGGCCAGTGGCGAGTGGTAGGCCAGGGTTTCGCGCAGCACCACCAGCGCGCGCGAATCAAGCGCCGGCAGGGCACCGCCAAACGCCGCCGGCACGCAGTAGCGCAGCCAGCCGGCGTCGCCCAGCGCCCGCACCCAGGCGCGGCAGGCGGCGCGGTCGTCCTGCTCGTCAATCTGCTGCTGCGGCACCCAGGCCGCCAAAGCGCTCCCCAGGCTGCGGTGCGCCGCGTCAAAAAACGGCAGCGCCAGGTGCTCGGTGGGCGCCATCTCAGTCGCCCCCGAAAACAGGTTTTTGTTTGGCGGCAAAGGCTTCATAGGCGCGCCGAAAGTCTTGTGTCTGCATGCAGATCGCCTGGGCCTGCGCCTCGGCCTCCACCGCCTGCTCTATGCTCATGGACCATTCCTGCTGCAGCATGGTCTTGGTCATGCCATGGGCAAAAGTGGGGCCGGCGGCCAGCTCGGCGGCCAGCGCCTGCGCCCGGGGCAACACGTCGGCCGGCTCATGCAGGGCGTTGAAGAAACCCCAGGCCAGGCCCTCGGCCGCACTCATGGCGCGGCCGGTGAACAGCAGCTCAGAGGCTCGGCCCTGCCCGATCAGCCGTGGCAACAAGGCGCAGGCGCCCATGTCGGCACCGGCCAGGCCAACCCGGGCGAACAAAAACGCGGTTTTGGTGCTGGGTGTGCCCAGCCGCAGGTCGCAGGCCAGCGCCATCATGGCCCCGGCGCCGGCGCAAATGCCGTCAATGGCGCCGATGACCGGCTGCGGGCAATCGCGCATGGCCTTGATCAGGTCGCCGGTCATGCGGGTGAAGGCCAGCAGCTCGGGCATGGTCATGCGGGTGAGCGGGCCGATGATCTCGTGCACATCGCCACCCGAGCAGAAGTTGCCG